>NZ_LMHR01000087.1:0-153749 GCF_001428465.1 Rhodanobacter sp. Root179
TGGTAGAGCACGACCTTGCCAAGGTCGGGGTCGCGAGTTCGAGTCTCGTTTCCCGCTCCAGTTTCAACGCAGAACCTCGGCTTTCCGGGGTTTTGTTTTTTCGGGACAAGCTGCGATCATTCCGGTCGCGTTTATCGAAGCAATGGCCTGGTGGCAGAGTGGTCATGCAGCGGACTGCAAATCCGCGTACGCCGGTTCGATTCCGACCTAGGCCTCCATTGCCCGATTGGCTGCCATGCAGCCCTGAAACCCGCCGCTGGCGGGTTTTTTGTTGGCCACGTCACTGGCCATGCGTGCTCGCGTCGCAGCCGGAGTCAGGCGCCGGCGGGGACGGCATCGACGGCAGGTGCGGTGGCTCGTTGCCCGACCCATTGCCGGAAGTCGTCCGCCGCCAGCGGTCTGCAGATGAAGTAGCCCTGCATCAGGTCACAGCCCAGTTCACGCAACACGGCTTCCTGTTCGGCCGTTTCCACGCCTTCGGCAATCGTGGTCATGCCGAGGCGACGGCCCACGTCGATGACGAAGCTGGCCAGCGGATCGGCAATGGTTGCCTGCAGCGCGCCGATGAAGGAGCGGTCGATCTTCAACTCGTCCAGGGGCAGTTGCTGCAGATAGGCGAGCGAGGAATAGCCGGTGCCGAAATCGTCGAGCGCCAGGCGGAAGCCGATCGCGGAAAGCTGCTGCAAGGTGCGCAGGGCCGCGTCGAAGTCACCGAGCAGGGCGCTCTCGGTCAGCTCCAGGGTAAGCGTGGAAGGCTCGATGCCCGCCGTGGCCACCTGCTCGGCGAGGTTCGACACGAACTGCGGGTGGGCAATTTGCCATGGGCTGATGTTGATGGAGATGCGCCCACCGAAATCGATGTCCTGCTCGCGCCACTGGCGGATGTGCCGGCAGGCGCATTCGATCGCCCACGTACCGATGGCGTGGATCAGGCCGGTTTCCTCGGCGATCGGAATGAAGATGGCTGGCGAAACCTGCCCCAGTCGGGCGTGGTTCCAGCGCAGCAGCGCCTCGGCGCCCACCAGCGCACCGTGCATGTCCACCTGGGGCTGGAAGTGCAGCGAGAAGTCCTGCTGTTCCAGTGCCGTGCGCAGGCCGCGTTCCAGCTCCAGTCGTTCATCGGCATCGCGTTGCATGTGCGGCAGGAACAGACGCGCCGCATTGCGCCCGGTGGACTTGGCGCGATACAGGGCGATGTCCGCGCAGCGAACCACGTCAGCTGCGCCCTGGCCATGCTCGGGGAACAACGCCACGCCGATGCTGGCGCCCACGCCGAGCACGCGATTGTCGATCGCCAGCGGCGCGGCGAGTCGCTGCAGCATCCCTGCGGCGACATCCATCGCCCGGGCCGCGGCATCGTCGGCGCTGGTGCTGGCGGGTCCCAGCAGCACCACGAATTCGTCGCCACCGAGGCGGGCCACGGTGGACGCGGCAGGCGCCACGGAGAGCAGGCTGTCGGCAATGCTTTCCAGCACGCGATCGCCCACGTGATGCCCCAGCGAGTCGTTGATGGTCTTGAAGTTGTCGAGGTCGATCATCAGCACGGCGCCGTGCTGTTGCGACTGCGTGGCATCGGCGATTAGGTCGGCCAGGGTGTACAGCGCGCGCAACCGGTTGGGCAGCCCGGTCAACGCATCGTGGTACGCAGCGTGGCGCAGGTCGAGTTCGGTCTCGCGGCGGATGTCCGCCTCGGCACGCAACTCCCTGGCCGTGCGTTCGAGCTGCAGGGTGTGCGCGTGCATCTGGCCAGCCAGGGAAACGCCCATCAGCAGCACGAAGGAAAGAAAGGCGAACGCGTCCAGCGAAGGGTAGGGCTTGCCCAGCGTGCTGACCACGATGGCGCCCCACAACAGCGCGACAAACTGGATCAGCAGGCACAAGCCCAGCAAGGCGCCGCGCAGGCGCTGACCTTCCCGGTACTGTCGCCATGCACGGTACAGCGCCCACAGGAAGATCGCGTAGCTGGCCCAGCGAAAGGCATCGCCGCCGAACGAACGCGTGCCGTCCAGGGTGAACAGCGACTCTCCCCATGGCAGCACCAGCGGCGTGCCTTCGCGCAGCGTCGTGTCGAACGCCGTGTACGGCTGGATCAGGTTGAACGCGAACATGCCCAGCGCGGCGAAACAGACGGCACCCAGGACGGGGCGTTTCGCCGGCCTGCCGGTGTAGCAGCCGACGAAGACCATCAGCGCCGGCATCGCGAGGATCGCCGCGCCAGTGACCATGCGCAGGCCGCGAATGGCGGGCGCCAGCGAGTCGGCCGCATTCATCAGTGCATTGCCCAGCGCCAGCGTGGCGAGGCAGGTCGCCAGCACGGCAAACGCGAGGTGGGTGCGGTCGTGCCGCTGGCGCGCACCGATCACCAGGAACTGCACGGCAGCGCCATAAGCCAGGGCGGCCATCGCCAGCAGTGCGGCAGTGAAATAGCCAAAGCCGGGGTGATCCACCACCGCCATCCGATTCCCCCGATCCGCCTCGGTCGGCGGATTCATGGCGCGTAGCGTACGCCATGGCGGCCGGAAAATGACCTTCGCGGGCGACGGCATGCATTTTTCCTGCAGGAATCGATGATTTTCCTGCGAGACCCGTTGGCGGAACCCTTAAATTCCCCTACATTCAGCGTGCCGTGAGGCAATGCATCCATCCATCACACCTAGACGAGGGGAAATCCATGGCAAAGGCACAGAAAGCAGCAGCCAAGAGCAAGCCGGCACCGAAGGCGAAAGCCGCACCGGCCGCTCCGAAGCCGATCAAGGAAGCGCTGAACAAGTCCAGCCTGGTGGCGCATATCGTGGAAGCCAGCGGCGTGGTCGCCAAGGACGTCCGTGCCGTGCTCGCAGCGCTGGAAGGCGCGGTTGCCGGTTCCGTGCACAAGAAGGGCGCCGGCTCGTTCCAGCTGCCGGGCCTGCTGAAGATCACCGCGGTGAGCGTGCCGGCCAAGCCGAAGCGCAAGGGCATCAACCCGTTCACCAAGGAAGAGCAGTGGTTCGCGGCCAAGCCGGCATCGGTCAAGGTCAAGATCCGTCCGCTCAAGAAGCTGAAGGATGCCGCGGCCTGATAGCCACGGGTTACCCAGCGTCTGTCATGAAAGGTGCGGCGGCTTTGTCCGCCGCACTTTTTTTTCGCGCAGATCAGGCGTGGAAAAGATCAGGCGCGGAAAGCCGCGTGGTGCCCGGACCCGGGATCGAACCGGGATACCCGTGAGGGTGAGGGATTTTAAGTCCCTTGCGTCTACCAGTTTCGCCATCCGGGCCGGATGTCGGAGCGAGCTGCAGCACGGCTGCAGGCGGCGCGCATCGTAGCATGCGCCCAGCGCAGGCCTGTCACGCGCGGCGCGTCAGAACAAGCTCTTGAAGATGTGGATGCCGGCGCTGTACTCGCCGATGATCGTGCCCACGCTGACCAGGAAGAAGTTCAGCAGGGTGCGTGCCACGCGGTTCTTCCACCAGCCGCTCCAGTGCACGATGTCGTCGCGCAAGGTGTCGAAGTCGACCACCCGGGGGCGACGCACCCAGGCTTCGGCCATCGCGCTGATGCCGCCGGCGGGGATGCCGGGACGGAACGGCTTGATCGGTGCGGCGATGAAGGCGGCCAGGATGCTGACCGGATGGCCGCCGGCTGCCAGCGCACCCAGCGCGGCGAAGCCGCCGGTGAACAGCACCCAGTCACGCAGCGCCTGCGCGCCCAGTGCCGCGTTCTGATGGAAGGCCCAGGCGATGGCGGCGAACACCAGCAGCACCAGGCCCACCGCAAGCCATTTTGGCCAGCGCGCCTTGGGCGGCAACGCGGCCAGCTCGGCAACCCTGGCCGCGGGATCGTCCTGCTGTTCGCGCAGCAGGGTGCACATGCCCTTCAGGTGACCTGCGCCGATCACCACCAGCACGCGGCGGTTCGCCGGGCCGGCCGAGCTTGCCGCTTCCTGGCGCAGGCGTGCAGCCATGAAGGCATCGCGTTCGCCGATCAGGCTGTCGTAGAGCGGCTTGGAACCGGTGGCGAATTCGCTGAACGCGCTTTCGAGCAGGTCTTCCTGCTTCAGTTTCTCGATGTCGCCCTGGGCGATCTCCTCGCGATCGAACACGCTGGCCAGCAGGCCGCCGAGCAGGCCGAAGCGCTGCCAGAAACCCACGCTGCGCCAGGCCCGCTTCAGCGTGGTGCCGACCTCGCGGTCGATCGTCCACAGCGGCAGGTTGCGTCGTTCGGCGCCATCCATCGCCGCCTTCATTTCGGCGCCGGGCTGGATGCCGGACTGGTCGGCGAGGCGTTTCTGGAACGTCGACAGCACCAGGCTGGCGGCGACCATGCCGGCCTTGCCCTGGCGGATCACCTTGAACAGGTCCATCTGCTTGAACGCTTCGGGGTCGCGCATGCTTTGCGCGCGGCTGTCGCAGAGTTCCACCGCCACCGCATCGAAGTGCTCGTGATCGAGCAGGGCCTCGACCGCCTCCATGCTGCTGCGCGATACGTGCGCGGTGCCCAGCACCACGTACTCCACGCCGTCGCGTTGCACCCGTTCGATCGGCTGGCCGTCGAGCGCGGCGGGCGACGTGGTGACTTCGGTTTCGGGGACACTCATGCGATCAGCAGGCCGGTCTGAAGGGAAAGTCCAAGCATGGGGACGAAGGCCATGCGGAACAAGCAGGCAGCGTGCCCGTCCGGTTTCAGTCGCGGTAGCGCCTGAGCAGGTCGGCGTAGGCATCGATGCGCCGATCGCGCAGGAACGGCCAGATCCGCCGCACGTGTTCGCTGCGCGCCAGGTCCACCTCGGCCAGCAGCAGTTCGCGGCCTTGCGTGCCGGCCTGGGCCAGGTATTCGCCCTGCGGACCGGCGACAAAGCTCGACCCCCAGAACTGGATGCCCGCGCCTGACGCCGTCGGGTCTGCTTCGTAGCCGGTGCGGTTGCACGACAGCAGGGGCAGGCCGTTGGCCACCGCGTGACCGCGCTGCACGGTGATCCAGGCGTCGCGCTGGCGATCCTTCTCGGCCTGTTCGTCGTTCGGGTCCCAGCCGATCGCGGTCGGGTAGAGCAGCAGTTCGGCGCCGGACAGCGCCATCAGGCGTGCTGCCTCCGGATACCACTGGTCCCAGCACACCAGCACGCCGAGCCGGCCGACCGAGGTGTCGATCGGCTCGAAGCCGAGGTCGCCCGGGGTGAAGTAGAACTTCTCGTAAAAGGCCGGGTCGTCGGGGATGTGCATCTTGCGATACTTGCCCGCGATCGCCGCCGACCGATCGAAGACGACGGCGGTGTTGTGGTACAGCCCGGTCGCCCGCTTCTCGAAGAGCGAGGCGACCACCACCAGCTGCAGTTCTTCGGCCAGCTTGCCGATGCGCTCGGTGCCGGGGCCGGGAATCGTCTCGGCCTGGTCGAACACCTCGACCGACTCGTGCTGGCAGAAGTACGGCCCGTTGTGCAGTTCCTGCAGCAGCACCAGTTCGGCGCCGGCGGCCGCGGCTTCGCGCAAGCCGGCTTCGATCGCATCGAGATTGGCGTCGCGGCTGCCGCGGTCGGTTTCCTGCAGCAGGGCGACCTTCAGGGTCTTGCGGGTCATCGGGGCTATCCTCGGCATGGCGCCAGGCGAAACAGACCCTGCAGTTTAGCCGATGCGGCTCAGGCCAGCCCGGCCGGCAGCTGCATGGTGATGCAGTGCAGGCTGCCGTTCTGCCAGATCAGCGGCCGGCACGGCACCTGCACGATCTCGCGGCCCGGATGCGCCTCGCCGATGATGCGGGCGGCCTCGGCGTCGGCCGGGTCGTCGTAGGCCGGTACCAGCACGGCGCCGTTGACGATCAGGTAATTCGCGTAGGACGCGGCGAGGCGGCGTCCCTCGTCGATGCCGCTTTTATCAAGGATGGGCCGCGGCCACGGCAGCGGATGCAGTCGATATGGACGGCCATCGACGGTGCGCAGCGCGGCCAGCTCGCCGGCCATGCGCTGCAGCTCCTCGTGGTGCGGATCGCTGGCGTCGTCGCAGGCCTGGAACACGATCCGGTCGTCCGGCGCGAAGCGGGCGAGGGTGTCGATGTGGGCGTCGGTGTCGTCGCCTTCGAGGTAGCCGTAGTCCAGCCACAGCACGCGATCGGCGTGCAGGCCGTCGCGGAGGATGGCGCTCATTTCCTCGCGCGACTGCTCCGGATGGCGCTGCACCAGGCAGCGCCAGGTGGTGAGGATGCTGCCGCTGCCGTCGCTCTCGATGCCGCCACCTTCCAGCGCCCAGTCGATGCGCTTGTGCGCGGCGTGGCCGAACACGCCCGCAGCGACCAGGCCGGCGACCAGGGCATCGTCCTGTTCGGCGCCGAACTTGCCGCCCCAGCCGGTGAAGCGGAAATCGGTGAGCTGGAAGCCCCGGGCACCGCCCTTCAGCGTGATCGGGCCGGAGTCGCGCAGCCAGGTGTCGTCGTAGGGCAGGGTGATGCAGCGCAGCTTCGACAAATCCACGCCGGCGTCGGCGAGCAGGCCTTCCACGTGGATGCGCAAGTCCTCATCGGCGACCACGATGACCAGCGACTGGAAGCGCGTCACCGCGGCGGCCAGCGCCACGTAGGTGGTTTCCACCGAGGCCAGTCGTTCGGCCCAGTCGGTGTCCGCGTGCGGCCAGGCGATCAGGACGGCGGATTGCGGTTCCCATTCCGCGGGCAGGCGCAGGTTGTGGTCGGTCATGCGGGGCGATCTCGTGTGCACGCTGGGCACGCCGGGTTTGGCGCGCGACCGCAAAGTGTACGACGCGGCGGACCCGCGCACACAAAAACGCGGCCCGCATCGCTGCGGGCCGCGCCTTCATGAAGCCGGATCAGTTGACCGCGGACGGATTGGTGTTGTTGCCTGCCGGCGTGTTCAGCACCGAATGGATCACGTGGCTGTGTTCGAAGTACACGATGAAGTTCGCGTATTCCCAGCGATTGATCTGCGGGTGCTTGGCGGTGTCGCCACCGCGCGGGGACAGCTTGCGCTGCGGTGCGCCCCAGGTCTTCTCGACCTGGCTCATGCTGAGGCCGCGGCGGGGCAGGTTCATGCCCTTTTCCTGCTGCACGCGATGCACCAGCAGGCTGTCGCCATGCTTGTGCTGCGCGGCGGCCGCAGTCTGCGGTGCGGCGAAGGCAGCGCCTGCCGCCAAGACGACGATCGGCAAAATACTGGTGAACTTGATCATTGGCTCCCCCTCTCCCTGCAAGGCTGTATGCGGCGTCGTTGTAGCAGAAGCGCCCATGCTACGCCATGCCGGACACGGGCGATTGCGATGGGTTCGGCATTCGGCCAGGCCCGGTGACTGGTCGAGAATAGCCTGATCGCCGCTATCATGGGCGGCTGCGGGCGACGACCCGTCCGTTTCAGCCCGGGTTTTTCATGATTTCCTTTCGACATTTCGCCTTGCGCCGTGGCAGCCGTCTGCTGCTTTCCGACATCGACCTGGTGATCCAGAGTGGCTGGCGCCTGGGCGTGATCGGCCGCAACGGCTGCGGCAAGTCCAGCCTGTTCGCCGCCCTGCAGGGCAAGCTGGAAGGCGACGCCGGCGAACTGGAGATGTCGGGCAAGTTGCGACTGGCCTCGGTGGCGCAGGAAACCCCGGCGCTGCCGGATGCGGCGATCGACTACGTGCTGGGCGGCGACGAGGAACTGGCCGCGGCGATCAACGCCGAGGCGGAGGCCGGCGAACGTGGCGACATGGATGCGATGGCCAAGGCGCACCACCGCATCGAGGAACTGAACGGCTACGACGGCCGTGCCCGCGCCGGACGCCTGTTGCACGGGCTGGGCTTTCCCCCGGAAACCCACGAGCGCGCGGTGCAGGAGTTCTCCGGTGGCTGGCGTGGGCGACTGAACCTGGCGCGGGCGCTGATGTGCCCGTCCGACCTGCTGCTGCTGGACGAGCCGACCAACCATCTCGACCTCGACGCCGTGCTCTGGCTGGAGGAATGGCTGCGCCGCTACCAGGGCACCTTGCTGATCATCTCGCATGACCGCGAGTTCCTCGACGGCGTGATCACCCACACGCTGCACCTCAACGACGGCGAGGCCAAGCTGTACACCGGCAACTACAGCGCGTTCGAGCGCCTGCGCGCCGAGCAGTTGCGCCAGCAGCAGATCTCGCACGAACGCGAGCAGGCCGAGCGGGCGCACCTGCAGTCCTTCGTCGACCGCTTCAAGGCCAAGGCCAGCAAGGCCAAGCAGGCGCAGTCGCGGATGAAGCGGCTGGAGAAGCTGGCCGGCACCGAGGCGGTGCGCGCCGAGCGGCCCTTCAGCTTCAGCTTCCCGGTGCCCGGCCGCCTGCCGGATTCGATGCTGCAACTGGAAGACATCACCGCGGGCTACGCAGCCGATCCGTCCAGCCGCGAGGGCAACGACGAAGTGGCCAACATCGTGCTGGCCGACGTGCGTTTCTCCATTGAAGCGGGTGAGCGGATCGGCCTGCTCGGCCCCAACGGCGCCGGCAAATCCACCCTGGTGAAAACCCTGGTGGGCGAGCTGGAACCGTTCGGCGGCGAACGCAAGGTGCACAAGGATCTGAACATCGGCTACTTCGCCCAGCATACGGTGGAAAGCCTGCGCGAAGGCGCCAGCGCGCTCGATCACCTGATGGACAAGGCGCCGGGGGTAGCGACGCAGGTGATGCGCGACTTCCTCGGCAACTGGAATTTTGCCGGCGATCGCGCCTTCGAATCCGTCGACGGTTTCTCCGGCGGCGAACGGGCGCGCCTGGCCCTGGCACTGATCGCCTGGGACAAGCCGAACCTCCTGCTGCTGGACGAACCGACCAACCATCTCGACCTGGACATGCGCGAGGCGCTGGCCGACGCGCTGGCCGATTTCGACGGCGCCCTGGTGCTGGTATCGCACGACCGCCACCTGCTGGGCCTGGTCTGCGACAGCTTCTGGCGCGTGGCCGACAGCGTGGTGGAACCATTCGACGGCGACCTCGACGACTACGCCCGCTGGCTGAAGAATCGCGGCTCGGCCAGCAAGAAGGCGGCGAAGGCCGGTGCGGCCAAGCCCGTGGTGGTCAAGGTGGTCGAGGTTTCGCCGGAGGAACGCCGTCGCCAGGCCGCCGCCCAGCGCGACGACGAAAAAGCCGCGCGCCAGCGGGTGAAGAAGATCGAGACGCGCACCGCCACCATCGATACCGAGCTGGCCGCGCTGGAGGCGCAGCTCGCCGATCCAGCCACCTACAACGGCCCGACCCAGGAGATGATGCGACTGGGCCAGCGCCAGGCCGAGTTGCGCAGCGAGAAGGAAGCGCTGGAAGGCGAGTGGCTGACGCTGATGGAACAACTGGAGGCGTAGCCGATGTCGACCGCCATCCCTTCGCTGCAATGGTGGCTGCCCGCGCTGGCGCACTTCGCACCGGGCCACCCGCTGCGCGAATGGCTGGCCCGGGCCGACCGCCTTGCCGCCGGCGGCGATGGTTATCTTGGCGGGCTGGCCGACCACTTCACGAACATCGGCGCGGATCTTCCCGCCGCGGCGATCACCCGCCAGTTCCTGGCCGGCGATGCGGGCGACGGCCTGTGGCTGTCGGCCGATCCGGCCTGGGTGCAGCCGGACATGAACGGCGTGCGCCTGCTGGCCTGCGGTCGCCTGCAACTGGACATCGACGCAGCCCGGACGCTGGCCGAGAACCTGCGCCCGGTATTCGACGAGGCCGGCATGCAACTGGAGGTTTCCTCGCCGGACCACTGGCATCTGCGCCTGCCCGCGGACATGGCGCTGCCCGAGTTCGCCGCGCCCGCCCAGGCACTGGGCGAAGACCTCGCCCAGCATCTGCCGCAAGGACCTGAAGGACGTCGCTGGCGCGTCCTGCTCAACGACATCCAGGTGCTGCTGCACCAGCATCCGCTGAATACGCAACGGCAGGCGCGCGGTTTGTCGCCGGTGAACAGCCTGTGGCTGTGGGGCGGCGGTCGCCTGCCGACCAGGATCGGCAGTGAGCTCGTCGGCGTGATCAGCGACGACGTGTTGCTGCGAGCGCTGGCCGCCCACGCCGGCATTGCGCAGCAGGCGCGCAGCGTCGACGCCATCGCCAGCGCACACTCGGGCTGGCTGGTCGACCTGCAGGACCTGCCGGCCCACGAGATCGCCGCACGCTGGTGGCCGGCGGTGCAGCCCTTGCTGGCGCGGCAGCCAGTGCTGTTGCACTTCGCCAGCGGCGAACGCTGGCAGCGCAAGCCGTGGCATCGCCTGCGCGTGTGGCGCCGGGGCGGACGTTGAGCGTCCTGCAGTTGCGTCGCCGCGAAAGCCGCGGCGTCCCCGCCGGCTGGCCGGAGTCGGTGCATCCGGTGTTGCAGCAGGTCTACGCCGCGCGCGGCGTGCTGCAACCGGCCCAGGTCGAGCACCGGCTGGCGCGCATGCTGGCGCCGCAGTTGCTGGGCGGGATGGATCAGGCGGTGGCCTTGCTGGCCGAGGCGATCCGCGACGACTGGTCGATCCTGGTCGCCGGCGACTATGACTGCGACGGCGCCACCGGCACCGCCGTGGCCGTGCGTGGTTTGCGCCTGCTCGGCGCGCAGCGGGTCGACTACGCGATTCCGAATCGCTTCACCCACGGCTACGGCTTGAGCGCCGCCTTCGTGGCCTCGCTGCAGCCGACGCCGCAATTGATCGTCACCGTCGACAACGGCGTCGCCAGCGTGGCCGGCGTGGCCGCGGCGAAGGCGCGCGGCATCCGGGTGATCGTCACCGACCACCACCTGCCCGGCGAGCAGTTGCCGGACTGCGACGCGATGGTCAATCCGAATCTGGCCGGCGACCCGTTCCCCAGCAAGATGCTGGCCGGCGTCGGCGTGATGTTCTACCTGCTGCTGAGCCTGCGCGCCGTGTTGCGGGAGCAGGGCGCCTTCACGAGTACCGAGCCGGACCTGTCCGGCCTGCTCGACCTGGTCGCGCTGGGCACGGTGGCCGACCTGGTGCCGCTGGATTTCAACAATCGCGTGCTGGTCGAAGCCGGCCTGCAGCGCATGCGCAGCGGTCGCGCCTGCGCCGGCATCGGCGCCCTGGTCGAGGTCGGCAAGCGCAGCCTGGCGACGCTGTGCGCCAGCGATCTGGGCTTCGCCGTGGGGCCGCGCCTGAACGCCGCGGGGCGGCTGGAAGACATGCGGCTGGGCGTGGAATGCCTGCTCACCGATGACCTGACGCGCGCGCGCCACTGCGCCGCGCAACTCGATGCGATCAACCGCGAACGCCGCGACCTGCAGGCGTCGATGGTGGCCGAGGCGGAACAGATGGTGGCGGGTCTTTCCGACATCGACGCAATCGGCGTGGCCCTGTTCGAGCCGTCCTGGCACGCGGGCGTGGTGGGCCTGGTGGCCTCGAAGCTGAAGGAACGGCTGCACCGCCCGGTGATCGCCTTCGCCCCGGCCAGCGAGGACGACGTCGAGCACTTGCGGGGGTCGGCACGCTCGATCCCCGGCTTCCATGTCCGCGATGCGCTGGCCATCATCGATGCGCGCCAGCCCGGCCTGATCGAGCGCTTCGGTGGCCACGCGATGGCCGCCGGGCTCAGCCTGAAAGCGGCGGACTATCCGCGCTTCGCCCCTGCCTTCGATGCTGTCGCACGCGAACTGATCGAACCCGAACGCCTGCAGGCGGTGCTGCACACCGACGGCGAGCTGCCGCCCGGCGCCGCCACGCTGGCACTGGCCCGGCAGTTGCGCGCTGCCGGCCCGTGGGGCCAGGCGTTCCCCGAACCGCTGTTCGACAACCTGTTCGATTGCGCCAGCTGGAAGGTGATGGGTGAATGCCATCTGCGCCTGCAGTTGCGAGACCCGCGCGATGGCGCCGTGCACGACGCAGTGATGTTCAACGCCTATCACGGCCAGCCACCGCCGCCGCGGCTGCGCGCGGCCTACGAGCTGGTCATCAACGACTGGCAGGGTCGCGAAAGCCCGCGCCTGCTGCTGCGGCACATCGAGCCGGCCTGAAGTTCCTGCGCCCATGAGCGGGCGTCTCTTGCGCGGTTTTCACGTGGCGCGGATCAGACTGCTTCTGACGTCATCGAGGGAGAACGCCCGTGATCGCACAGATCGAAGGACTGCCGCCCGGCACGCTGGGCTTCCGCGCCCATGGACAGGTCACGTCGGCGGATTACGAAAGCATCATCGTGCCGGATGTGGAGGCGGCGTTTGCGCTGAACCGCAAGCTGCGCCTGCTGTACGTCACCGCCGAAGATTTCACCGGCTTCGACGCCGGCGCGATGTGGGACGACGCCAAGCTCGGCATGCGCCATTTCAGCGGCTGGGATCGCGTGGCGCTGGTCACCGATGTGCCGTGGCTGCGCGGTACCGCCACGGCTTTCAGCTTCGCGATCCCGGCCCAGTTCCGCCTGTTCCACGGTGCCGAGGTCGAGGAAGCCACGCGCTGGATCACGGCGGACTGAGGACCTCGACGGTGCCGTGGCGGCCGTCGATGCGCACGCGCTGGCCATTGACCAGCAGACGCATCACGTGGCGCACGCTCATCACCGCCGGCAGGCCCAGTTCGCGTGCGGTCACCGCGCCGTGCGACAGCGGACCGCCGCTTTCGGTGATCACGCCGCAGGCCTGGTAGAACAGCGGCGTCCACGCCGGGTTGGTAGTGCGCGCCACCAGGATCGCGTCCTTGGGGAAATGCGGGAAATCTTCCGGGCTGCGCACCACGAATACCTCGCCCTCGACGATGCCGGGGCTGCCGCCCAGGCCCTTGAGCACGTGGCTGCCGTCGACCTCGGCCGGTTCCGCCTCGCCGAAAATCCAGTCCGGCGTGCGTGCGCAGGCCGCCAGGTAGCCGGCCTTGTGGCGGGCGGCGGCTTCCGTGATCGGGGCCAGCTCGCCGCTGTGCAGCGCGCCATCGAGCACGGCCAGCGGCACGAAATAGACGTCCATCGGATCGGCCAGCACGCCCAGTTCGACCAGCTGTGCGCCGATCGCCTTCAGGCCGCGGCGGAACGGCAGGTGCAGGCGGGTGGTCTGGTAGTGCTCCAGATCGTCCAGCGCGGTATACGTGCGGGCCAGCCGGATCACCTCGTGCACCAGGTAGCGCAGTTCCTCCGGCGCGTGGCTGAGCACGCCGTGCTCCATGGCCGCCTGGGCGGCTTTCTGCGCCAGCTCGGCGGCGGCGCGGTCCTCGTCGGGCCGGTCGACCAGCATCTTCAGCTGGTCCAGCACGATCTGCGGCGCCTCGACCCAGGTCGGGTGGTAGGCGTCGAAATCCAGTTCGCGATGGCCGTGACGGGCCAGGAAGCGCTGGAACTCGGCATGGAAGGCAGGGTGCTGCGGCAGTTCTTCCAGCAGTTCGACGCTGGGGCCGCTGCGCAGTCGCGCATGCAGGGCGGCATCCATGCGAAGCAGCCGCGACAGCGACCACAGTTCGGCGTTGACCTGGCCGGTCTTGGTGTCGGTGACCGCCAGCAACTGGTCGAACACCTGCTGCGCCTGGTCGGCCGGCAGCGCCAGTCGAAGCATCTGCTGCAGGGCCACGTACAGCGTGCGCTGGGTCAGCGAGATCGCGATGTTGGGCAGGAAGTAGCTGGCGCCCAGCGCATTGATGCGCAGCACATAGTCCCACAGCTCGTTCAGCGGGCGACCGTCCAGCGACTCGCGCATCAGGGCGCCGATGCCGAGCAGGTAAGTGTCCAGGTCGCGCATCCAGCGCACCGGCAGCTCCTGCACCCAGGCGAACTGCGCCGCGATCTGCGGCAGCGCGGCGCGGATGCTTTCCACGTCCTTGAGCATCTTCGCCGGCGTGCGGCCGCTGTAGAGTTCGACCGCGTTCTGGTTGCCGTAGATGTAGTAGTCGCGCATCGCGAACCACTTGTCGCCGAACGGCGGCAGGCCCATCAGCCTGAAACTGTGGTTGAGCGAGGCATGGAAGCCGGCTTCGCACAGGTCCCAGGTCAGCGGGGTGACCGGGTTGGGAAAGCGCTCGGCCGATTCGTCGCGGGTCCAGCGCGCCGGGATGCGCGTCACCGCGCGCGACTGCAGCAGGTACAGCGTGCCGTCCTGCCACGCCCATTCGATGTCCTGCGGAAAACCGAAGTGCTGCTCGGCGGCCAACGCCAGCTGCGCCACGGCGCGGCGTTGTGCCTCGGCGAGGGCAGGGGCGTGCGCCTGTTCGGCCGACAACATCGTGTGGCGGGTACCGCAGGCGGCATCGGTGACCAGCGCCTGCGGCTTCTCGGCGGTCACCGTCTCGACCTCGCTCATGTCGCTGCGCTTGAGGCGGTATTCGTCGACCGGTTCCTCGCCGCCGACCACGGTCTCGCCGAGGCCGAACGCAGCGTTGATCAGCACCTGGTCCAGCGCCCCGCGCACCGGGTCGATCGAGAACGCCACGCCGGCGGCCTCGCGTTCGCCCACCTGCACCATCTTCTGCACCACCACCGCCATCGCCGCATCCAGGTGGTTCAGCCCCATCCGCTCGCGATACGGCAGCACATGGGCATTCCACAGCGAGGCGTAGCAGCGGCGGATCGCATCGACGACGGCATCGGTGCCGCGAATGCCGAGCAGGGTGTCGTGCTGGCCGGCGAACGCAGCGCCGGGCAGGTCTTCCAGCGTGCCGGAGGAACGCACTGCCACCGGCGCATCGGCCAGATCGAGTGCTTCCAGCTTCGCGGCCAGCTCGTCGCGCAGTGACGACGGCAACGGCTGCGCCAGCAGCAGGACCTGGATGCGCTCGCTGCGCGCGGCATGGTCGAGTGTGGCGTCGTCCAGCACGTGGCGGATCGCCTCGTGCAACGGCGCCACGAACTCGCGATAGACCTCGCTGCCGACCACGATGCCGGGTGGCACCGGCAGGTGCTGCGCGGCGCGGGCCAGGTTGGCGCCCTTGCCGCCGCTTACGGCATGCTCGGCGGCTTGCGGATCGGTGAACGCGAAGAGCTGGGTCATGCGAAGGTTTCCTTGCGGTAACGCTGGATGAAGGCGAGCACCGCGGCGGCCAGGGCGATCCCGCACAGCACGTCGATGCCGTAGTGATAGCGCAGGTACAACGTGGCCACCACCAGCGCCAGGATGATCGGCGCCAGCAGCAGCGCGATGCGTTGGTACCTGCCCAGCGCGAAGAAGCCCAGCACGTACACGCCGATGCCGCTGTGCAGACTGGGGAACACGTCCATCCCGGTGATGCCGGCCTTGACCACGCCGGCCAGCAGGGCCGTCATCGCACCGCCGTGCACGGGATAGGGAAACACTTCGGGGAACGCCATGTACGGCCCGCCGGCCGGCGCCAGCAGGTAGCCGGCAAAGCCGACCAGATACATCAGGGTCAGGCCGAGGAAGAACGCCTGCGCCTCGGGGTTGCTGCGCCGCACGCTGAACACGATCGCCGGCAGCAGCACCACGAAATAGAACAGGAAGTAGCCGCTGCTGAGCAGCTCCGACAGCCACGGCCGTTCCCAGCCCAGCAGGTGTTCCGGCAGGCTGCGGCCACCCCACAGATCACGATCCAGCGCGAGCAGCGTCGCGTCGGCGGTGTGCCGGATGAACACCTCGCGGATCGCCTTGAACAGCGGAAAGATCAGCCAGCAGGCGACGAACTGCAGCGTGCCTTTCCAATTCGCCCAGCTACCGCCGGGCGCGGCCAGCGTGGCGGCCAGCAACAGCAGCCAGGCGATGCCGCCAAGCACGCTGGCGGCGTGCAGGTCGCCGTCGTCCAGCCGCCAGGCACCGACGCTGCCGAGCACCAGGATCAGCAACAGCTCGGCGGCGAAGGCATGGCCGATCCAGCGCGCGATGCGTGGCATGTTCATGGAGTCCCCCGATGCATCACATGTGGCCAGCGCCACCAGCCGAGTGCGGCCAGCGGCCACAGCACCAGCAGCGGCCATGGCCAGAACCCGGTCATCAACAGCAGACAGGGCAGCCAGACCATCGCCACCAGCAGCCCGCCCACGATGCGGAAAAAGCTCACCGTATTGCGCGCATCCGCCTTGCCACCCGCGAACCGGCCGGCCACCAGCACCGGCGCTACCAACAGCATGAAAGCCGCCACCACCAGCCAGTCCCATGGCCATGAACGAGTGCGTGGTCGTGGCGGCCGTGCCTGCGGGTGCTGCTGGGCATCGATGAACGCCAGCGCATAGGACTCGCCCGCTGCGGCCCGCACCGTCGCCCAGGCTTCCGCCGCCGCAAACGCCTCCGGGTTCGGACAATTCACCGAGACCGCGTCGAGCGCGGTCGCGATCGCTTGATGAATGCGCCGTTCCCAGTCGCGATCGGATTCATCGGCGTCGCGTGCAGGCAAGCTCACCGGCACGCTGACCAGCGCCTCGACGCGCGAACGGAAGCGGTCCGGCGCCTGGTAGTGCAGGCCCAGCGGCACCACCTCCAGTGCCACGCCCTCATCCAGCAAGGTGCGCGCGATCCGCGCCGCGCCACGCTGGTAAGGCAGCGGTTGCCAGCCCCATTCGCTACTGCCTTCGGGAAAGATCACCAGGTCGCCGCCTGCACGTAATTGGGCACAGCCGGCGTCGACGGGATGGGCGAACGTGGCACGCCGGGTGCCGTAGCGTTCGCGATCCTTGTCGCGCACCACCGCGATGCCGTCGAACATCCAGCGCAGCAGCGGATGCCGCAGCAACTGGATCGAGACCAGCCCCTGCGCGCCGGGGAACACCCGCAGCACGGTGTAGCCGTCGATCGCCCCGTTGCGGTGGCTGCTGACGATCAGTCGACCGCCGCGTCGCGGCACGGGTTGCCGATGGGCGCCGACGATGCGGATGCGGCCGAAGTAGAAGCCGCGCAGCAACCAGGCCAGCAGCGGAATCCACCAGCGCAGTGGCCGCCCTCCCGCGGGCATCGGTGCCGGGTCGGTGCGGGAGCGGGCAGACATCCGTGTTGCGTCAGGGCTCATTGGCGGCAATGTAGCGGCAAGCGACGGCTGGCGTCACTGCTGTGCCAGCACTTGCCAAGCGTCGGATGATCTGTTCAAGTTGAGCCATGCCTTCCTTCGCCACCAGCAGCTTGAACTCCACCGCGGCTTCCGCGCGCGGCTTCGTGCTGGCCGGCAACACCAATAATCGCGCGAACAATAACGCCAACCGTTGGCGGGCCCTCGCGTAGCTGCAAGTTTCATCGAATACGCGAAAGAGGCCCGCCCAGTGCGGGCCTTTTTCGTTTTGCGTGCTTGATTTTTGCGGGGGTCCTTCCGCGCAGGGCAAACCCGGCCATCCATGGCCGTGCGGTCACTTTTGCGCGAGTCCATCCGCGCAAGAGCAAACCCGGCCATCCATGGCCGACTTTCTAGAAGAGCGGTATCCACAACTAGCAACGAGGAAACTTCCACCATGTGCTCGATTTTCGGAATGTTCGACCTGCAGCCGGGCGACGACCTCGCTTCGTTGCGCCGGCAGGCGCTGGAACTGTCGCAGCGCCAGCGCCATCGCGGGCCGGACTGGAGTGGGGTGTTCGTCGATGCCGGGGTGATCCTGGTCCACGAGCGGCTGGCCATCGTCGACCCGGCCAGCGGCGCGCAGCCGCTGCGTTCGCGCGACGGTGCACTGGCGCTGGCGGTGAATGGCGAGATCTACAACCACCGCGAGCTGCGTGCGGCCAGCAGCTACGACTTCACCACCGGCTCGGACTGCGAGGTGATCAACGCGCTGTACCGCGAGCAGGGCGGCGACTTCGTGGGCAGGCTCAACGGCATCTTCGCGTTCGCCCTGTGGGACGGCGAGGCGCAGCGCTACCTGATCGCCCGCGACCCGATCGGCGTCTGCCCGTTGTACTGGGGCCACGATGCGCAAGGCCGCCTGTGCGTGGCCTCGGAGATGAAGGCGCTGGTCGGCGTGTGCGCCGACGTGGCGCCGTTCCCGCCGGGCCATGTCTACGACAGCGCCAGCGGCGAATTGCGCAGCTACTACGCCAGGCCATGGCGCGACTACGCCGCCACGCGCGGCCATGACGTGGCGGCACCGGCCTTGCGCAAGGCGTTCGAGCAGGCGGTGCATCGCCAGCTGATGACCGACGTGCCGTACGGCGTGCTGCTGTCCGGTGGACTGGATTCCTCGCTGGTCGCCACCTGCGCCGCCCGGTTTGCTCGCGAGCGCGTCGAGGACGACGATCGCAGCGAGGCGTGGTGGCCACGCCTGCATTCGTTCGCGATCGGGCTGGACGGCTCGCCTGACCTGGCCGCGGCGCAGGTCGCCGCCGATGCGCTGGGCACCGTGCACCACGGCTTCGTCTACACGTTCTGGGAAGGGCTTGACGCGTTGCCCGAGGTGATCCGCCACATCGAAACCTACGACGTCACCACCATCCGCGCCGCCACGCCGATGTACCTGCTGGCGCGGCGGATCAAGGCGATGGGGGTGAAGATGGTGCTCTCGGGCGAAGGCTCGGACGAGCTCTTCGGCGGCTACCTGTATTTCCACAAGGCGCCGTCGGCCGAGGCCTTCCACGAGGAAACCGTGCGCAAGCTCGACGCGCTGCACAGCTACGACTGCCTGCGCGCGAACAAGGCGATGATGGCCTGGGGTGTGGAGGCGCGGGTGCCGTTCCTCGATCTGGAATTCATCGACGTGGCGATGGGCCTCGATGCCGCGCATAAGATGGCCGGGCAGGGGCGCATCGAGAAAGCGGTACTGCGTGAAGCATTCGAAGGCGCGCTGCCGGATTCGATCCTGTGGCGGCAGAAGGAACAGTTCAGCGACGGCGTGGGTTACGGCTGGATCGACGGGCTGAAGGCGCACGCGGAGCAGGCGGTGACCGATCGCGAATTCGCCGCGGCGGCAGCCCGCTATCCGTTCAACACGCCGGCGACCAAGGAGGCCTATTTTTACCGCCGCATCTTCGAGCAGCATTTCCCCGGCGAAGCCTGCGCGGCGACCGTGCCCGGCGGCAAGTCGATCGCCTGCTCGTCACCCGCGGCGCTAGCCTGGGACCCAGCCTTCGCCAGCGCAGCCGATCCGTCGGGGCGGGCGGTCAGGGGAGTGCATCAGCAGGCGCTGGCGAGCTGAACGTCAATGCCGGTCGGGATGGATCAGCAGGCAGGTATGCCGGGTATTGAAGTCGAAATGGAAGTCCATGTAGCGCAAGGCGCCGCCGCCTAGGAGGTAATGCCAGGGCAGGCTGGCCTGCTTGAATACATCGAAGGTGACGGTGAATGGCTGCCCGGAGATGTCGATATCGGCGGTGGCCCGGCTGATGCGCGCGGCGTGTTGGTGCGCGCCCATGTCGCGGACCCTGAGGCGCCGCCCCGGGCTGCTGTGCAGCTCGTCGAGGGCGTGCTGGTCGGCGGCGAGGTAATGGCTGGTGCCGCTGTCGATCAGGGCCGTGCGCAATTGCCCATCGATCGACAGGGCGGTGACCACGCGCAGCTGGTTGCCCCAGATGTCGCTGGATACCAGCATCGGTTCCCTACAGGCGCCGTCGCCATCGGTGCTGTCGCCAACCACCAGCGAGCTCTCGGTGAGGCGAAACGCGCCCAGTCGCCGCAGGATGTCCATGCCGAGCAGCCGGTGATCTGCCGGCACTACGGTCACCGGAACGTTCAGCAGGGTGAGCTCGCCGATGCCGAGCCTGGCCAGGATGCCGTAGCGGACGGGGACGTCGTGCGACAGAAACCCGCCGACCTTGCCGGTTCGATCAAGCATGGCGACGCCGAGCTTGCGTGCGCTGTCTTCGTCCAGTGTCAGCGCCGAGCTGCCCGTGTCGACCAGCAGCCATGTCTTCTTGCCGCCGCTTTCAACTTCCACGGCTGGCAGGTTGCCTTGCGCCAGGCTGCGATGAACCGGAATGCTGAAGCTGTGCGACGGCATGACCAGCTCAAGTTGTGGCGTGCCGGCCTGGCTGGCCAGGTAGCTCCGCATCTGCTCGAGCCTGGCCGGAGCCACCTTGTCCTGGAACCGGCGGATGATGTCCAGCTCGGCCGCATCGGCCTTGGCCGAGCCCTGGGACAGCCGCAGGTTGCCGTTGGCAAATTTCGCGCAGAAGAAGGCGACCTCGGGTTTGCTGTCGATCAGGCTGCGTTCGCAGACACGTGCATCCTCGCTGGACTTTTCCAGATTGAAGTGGATGCGTTCCAGGGTCATGGCGGCAAGGACGCGACTGACGGGATCGTTCGAGGCCTGGTACATGCGGGCCAGGGCCGGCACGTCGGCCTGGTTCAGCGCCTTTTCCACGATGGCCAGCGTGGCAGCATCCGAACCCGATGGGGAAGAGGGCGTTCCCGGGCCCGATGCGTGCGTGGCCGGCAGGCAGCCGAGGCCGGCCAGGCCACAGGCGACTGCGGATAGAAAAGTCCATTTCTTCATTGCCCATCTTCCTTCATGTCCGGGAGCCCCCGAGTGTAGCCAGCAACCGCGTGCAACGGCGCACGCTCTGCTAATATCGGGGGCTGTTTTCCTGCGATTTCCGACCATGATCGAGACCAATCCCATCCAGGCCCAGATTGCCGACCTTCGCGACCGTGTCGAGTCGCTTCGGGGGTATCTTTGACTACGCCACCAAGAGCGAACGCCTGGAAGAAGTAACCCGCGAACTGGAAAGCCCCACCGTCTGGGACGACCCGGCGCGGGCGCAGGACCTGGGCCGCGAGCGCGCCCGACTGGATACCATCGTCAACGGCATCGACCGCATGACGGCCAGCCTCACCGATGCCGGTGAGCTGCTGGAGATGGCCATCGCCGACAGCGACGACGACACCGCGCAGTCGGTGATCGACGACCTGGCCAAGGTCGACGCCGAGGTCAACAAGCTGGAATTCCAGCGCATGTTCTCCGGCAAGATGGACTCGACCAACGCCTTCGTCGACATCCAGGCCGGCGCCGGCGGCACCGAGGCGCAGGACTGGGCCGAAATGTTGCTGCGCATGTACCTGCGCTGGTGCGAGAACCGCGGCTGGAAGACCGAGCTGATGGAAGTCAGCGGCGGCGACGTGGCCGGGATCAAGTCCGCCACGTTCCGGGTGGAAGGCGACTACGCCTACGGCTGGCTGAAGACCGAGATCGGCGTGCACCGGCTGGTGCGCAAGAGCCCGTTCGACTCGGACAATCGCCGGCACACCAGTTTCACCTCGGTGTTCGTGTCGCCGGAAGTGGACGACGACATCGAGATCGATATCAACCCGGCCGACCTCAAGACCGACGTGTACCGTTCATCGGGCGCCGGTGGCCAGCACGTCAACAAGACCGAGTCGGCGGTGCGCATCACCCACATTCCGACCAATACCGTGGTGGCCTGCCAGACCGGTCGCAGCCAGCACCAGAACCGCGACACCGCGATGAAGATGTTGGCCGCAAAGCTGTACGAGCTGGAGATCCAGAAGCGCAATGCCGAAAAGGACGCGCTGGAAGCGACCAAGTCCGACATCGGTTGGGGCAGCCAGATCCGCAACTACGTGCTGGACCAGAGCCGGATCAAGGACCTGCGCACCGGCATCGAGCGTACCGACACGCAGAAGGTGCTGGATGGCGACCTCGACGAATTCATCGAGGCCAGCCTGAAGTCCGGTCTCGAAGCCGGCTCCAAGCGCATCGATGCGTGAGACCTGACGCCTTCCGCTTACTGACGAGGTAGCCGCATGAACAGCAAGAAGATCTGCAGCATCGTGATCGCCTGTGCCGCACTGGCTGCGTTCGGCGCGGCCGCGCAATCGCAGCAAGGCGGCGCCGGCCAGGGTATCAAGCAGGACGCCAAAGCAGTCGGCCACGGCGTCGCCGATGGCGCCCGCGATGTCGGTCATGCGACCAAACACGTCGCCAAGAAGGTCGGGCACGGTGCCAAGGACGCCGGTGTCGGCATCGGCCATGGGGCGAAGAAGGCGGGAATCGCCATCGGCCACGGCGCGCGCGAAGGCTGGGATGCAACCAGACACGCGGTCAAGAAAGTATTCGGCAAGGACGATTGACGAGCCAGGTTCCCGAGGGAAACCTCGACGCCTCATCTTGCGACCCAACCCCAGACCATCTGGTGTGCGCCCCACGTTGCGGACACCCGGAGCAACAGAGTTCCCCATGAGCGAAACGACCGACACCCCGATCATCGACGAGAACCGGCTGATTGCCGAGCGCCGCGAGAAGTTGAACGCATTGCGCGAGCAGGGCATCGCGTTCCCGAACGACTTCAAGGTCGACAGCTTCGCCGGCGACCTGCAGACCGAGTTCGCCGACAGGGACGTGCACACGGCCGAAGCGGTCGAGGCTGCCGGACGCCGGGTGAAGATGGCCGGGCGCATCGTGCTCAAGCGCGTGCAGGGCAAGGTCAGTTTCGTGCAGTTGCAGGATTTCAGCGGGCGCATCCAGTTGTTCATCCACCAGGGCACCCTGGGCGACACCTACGAGGCGTTCAAGAGCTGGGACATGGGCGACATCGTGGGCGCCGAAGGCGTGCTGATGCGCACCAAGACCGGCGAGCTTTCGGTGCGCGTGGACCAGCTGCGCCTGCTGACCAAGAGCCTGCGCCCGCTGCCGGACAAGCATCACGGCATGGCCGACGTGGAACAACGCTACCGCCAGCGCTACGTCGACCTGATCGTCACCGAGGAGGCGCGGCGCACCTTCATGCTGCGCTCGCGGATCATCGGCACCATGCGCCAGTGGCTGGAGGCGCCGTCGCGCCGCTTCATGGAAGTGGAGACGCCGATGATGCACATGATCCCCGGCGGCGCCACGGCCAAGCCGTTCACCACTCATCACAACGCGCTGGATCTGGAACTGTACCTGCGCGTGGCGCCCGAGTTGTACCTGAAGCGCCTGGTAGTCGGCGGCTTCGACCGCGTCTACGAGATCAACCGCAACTTCCGCAACGAGGGCGTGTCGACCCGGCACAACCCCGAGTTCACCATGCTGGAGCTGTACCAGGCCTACGCTACCTATCACGAGATCATGGACCTCACCGAGAGCGTGATCCGCGATACCGCGCAGGCCGTGCTGGGCACCACACAGCTGGAATGGGACGGCGCGGCGATCGACGTGGGCCCGGCGTTCCGCCGCTGGCGCATGGAAGACGCGGTGCTGGAACACAACCCCGAGATCAAGCGCGAAGAACTGCGCGATCGCGAGGCGATGGCGGCGCACGCGAAGCGTCTCGGCGCACAGGTCAAGCCTGGTTATGGCTGGGGCAAGCTGCTGCTGGAAATCTTCGAGCACACCGTCGAACACACCCTGATCCAGCCCACCTTCATCACCGACCACCCGGTCGAGGTGTCGCCGCTGGCGCGCGAAAGCGATACCGACAAGGGCATCACCGATCGCTTCGAACTGTTCATCAACGGCAAGGAGATCGCGAATGGTTTTTCCGAGTTGAACGACCCGGAAGACCAGGCCGCGCGCTTCCAGGCCCAGGTCGACGCCAAGGACGCCGGCGACGACGAGGCGATGCACTTCGACGCCGACTACATCCGCGCGCTCGAAGTGGGCCTGCCGCCCACCGGTGGCCTCGGCATCGGCATCGACCGCCTGGTGATGCTGCTGACCGGCTCGGCCTCGATCCGCGACGTGCTGCTGTTCCCGTACATGCGGCCCGAGGCCTGAGTGGACACGCCCGCGCTGCAGGATCAGGCCGCGCCCGACGGCATCTGCTACGGCTGCGGCAGCGCCCATCCGCACGGCCTGCACATCAAGAGCCGCTGGGACGAGGATGGTGTGCACGTGGTTGCGACGCACCTGCCCGATGCCGACTTCCACGGCTGGCCCGGGCTGGTCTACGGCGGCCTGATCGCGATGCTGGTGGACTGCCATTCCAACTGGACGGCCATGGCCTGCCACTACCGCGCCGAGCATCGCGCGCCTGACAGCAAGCCGCGCATTGACTGCGTCACCGGCAATCTCGGCGTGAAGTTCCTGAAGCCCACGCCGATGGGTGTGCCGCTGACGCTGAAGGCGCGCGTCGACGGCGAGGTGGGGCGCAAGACCCGCGTGCTTTGCGAGGTCTATGCCGGCGACGTGCTGACCGCGCTGGGCGATTCGGTCTTCGTGCGCGTCGACACCGCCCAGCTGGCCGAGGCTGCCCGCAGCGCCTGAGCAGTACGGTGCGTTAAACTTCGCGTTTGCCGCCAACTCTGGAGCCAGCACCATGTGGTTTGCCATTATCGGAACGGACGTTGCCGACTCGCTGGAGAAGCGCAAAGGCGTGCGCCCGGCGCATATCGCGCGACTGCAGGCACTGCTGGATGACGGTCGGCTGTTCGTCGCGGGCGCGTTCCCGGCGATCGAGTCCGAGGACCCAGGTCCGGCCGGTTTCACCGGCAGCATGATCTTGGCCCAGTTCCCGTCGATGGCCGAGGCCCGCGCCTGGGCCGATGCCGATCCGTATGTGGCGGCCGGCGTCTACGCCGACGTGCAGATCAAGCCTTTCCGCAAGGCGTTACCGGCGTGAGCGAAGTGGTGCTCGAGCAGATCCGCCAGCGCCTGACTGCGGCGCTGGCACCGACCGAGCTGGAAGTCGTCGACGAAGGCCACCTGCACGCCGGCCACGCGGGGGAGGGCAAGGGTCACTTCCATGTGCGCATCGTCAGTCCCGCATTCGCCGGATTGCTGCCGATTCGGCGGCATCGCATGGTTTATGCGGCGCTGGACGGCCTGATGGACAACGGCATCCATGCCCTGTCGATTGATGCAAAGAACAAATAATTCAGTAACAGTCAGTTACAGTGAACTGTTCACTTGATGCTTCATGCAGAAACGCATTGCAGCGTCGCCCTGCGTTTGGCACAGTGCCCTGTCGCCCGGCTGCACGGGCCTTACCGTTGACCCGTTGAAGACCGCATGCGCCTGAGCACCATCAAACTCGCCGGTTTCAAGTCCTTCGTGGACCCGACCACCCTTCATCTGCCCAGCAACATGATCGGTGTGGTCGGTCCCAACGGTTGCGGCAAATCCAACATCATCGACGCGATCCGCTGGGTGATGGGCGAGAGCGCGGCCAGCCGCCTGCGCGGCGACTCGCTGACCGATGTGATCTTCTCCGGCTCCAACACGCGCAAGCCGGTGGGGCAGGCCACGGTCGAGCTGATCTTCGACAACGCCGACGGTTCGGTGCAGGGCGAGTACGGCCAGTACGCCGAGATCTCGGTGAAGCGCCAGGTCACCCGCGACGGCCAGTCCTCGTACTACCTCAACGGCGCGCGCTGCCGCCGCCGCGACATCACCGACCTGTTCCTGGGCACCGGCCTCGGCCCGCGCAGCTACTCGATCATCGAGCAGGGCATGATCAGCCAGATCATCGAGGCGCATCCGGAAGAACTGCGCACGCATCTGGAAGAGGCCGCCGGCATCTCCAAGTACAAGGAGCGCCGCAAGGAAACCGAAAGCCGGATCAAGGCCACCCGCGAGAACCTCGACCGCGTGCGCGACGTGCGCGACGAAGTGGACAAGCAGCTCGAACATCTCAACCGCCAGGCCCGCGCCGCCGAGCGCTGGAAGGCGCTGAAGGAAGAGCAGACGCGCAAGGACGCCGAACTGCGTGCGCTGGAATATCGTGGCCTGAAGTCCCAGCACGAAGGCGAGGGCGCGGGGCTGTCCGCCGCCGAGATCGAGATCGAAAAGCAGCTCGCCGGCCAGCGCCAGATCGAGGCCCAGCTGGAAAGCGTGCGTGAACGCCACACCGACGCCAGCGAGCATCTGAATGCGGTGCAGGCTGACGTCTACAAGGTCGGCGCCGAGATTGCCCGGGTCGAGCAGCAGGTGCGCTACAACAAGGAAACCGCCGAACGCCTGCAGCGCGCCCATGGCGACGCCGAGCGCGAACATGCCGAACTGGCCGCGCACATCGCCACCGATCGCGAACAGGTCGAGGCGCTGCGCCTGGCCCTGGCCGAAGGCGAACCGAAACTCGAAGCGCTGCAGCAGCTGCAGGACGACACCGGCGAAGCCCAGCGCAACACCGAGGCCAAACTCGCCGACTGGCAACAGCGCTGGGACAGCCACACGCGCAACGCAGGGGAATCGAACCGCGCTGCGGAAGTGGAACGGACCAGGCTCAGCTACCTGGATCGTCAGGCGGTCGACCTGGCGCGCCGTCGCGAAGTGCTGGAAACCGAGCAGAAGGCTACCGACGTGGCGGCGCTGGATGCGGCCGGCGAGCAATTGACCAACGAGCACGAGACCCAGCGCGAACGCGTGGAGACGCTCGGCAGCCTGCTCGACCAGCACAAGTCTGGCCACGAAAAGGTGCTGGAAGACGAACGCCAGGTGCAGTCGACCCTCAACGAGGCGCGCCAGCAACTGCAGGCTGCTCGCGGCCGGCACGCTTCGCTGGAGGCCTTGCAGCACGCCGCGCTGGGACAGGACGAAGGCGCGGCCAGTGGGTGGCTGACGAAGCTGGGACTGGATCACTCGCGTCGCCTGGGCGGATCGCTGCAGGTGGAAGCCGGTTGGGAAACCGCGGTGGAAACGGCGTTGAGCGGCTTTCTGGACAGCGTGCTGGTTGACCAGGCGCACACGCTGGCCAGCGAATTTTCCTCGATCGAGAACGCCGACATGGCCTTGCTCGACGCCAGCGAAGGCGGCATCAACACCGCTGGCACCCTCGCGGCGCACGTGCGCGGGCCGGCGGCGGCGATGGCGATCCTTGGCCACGTGCTCACCGCGGCATCGCTGGACGAAGCGCATCAACGGGTGGTCTCGCTGTCCTCGCTGGCGCCGTACCAGTCGGTGATCACGCCGGCGGGCGAGT
Organism: Rhodanobacter sp. Root179; assembly: GCF_001428465.1. NCBI lineage: Bacteria > Pseudomonadati > Pseudomonadota > Gammaproteobacteria > Lysobacterales > Rhodanobacteraceae > Rhodanobacter > Rhodanobacter sp. Root179. Next base: position 26,581 of record NZ_LMHR01000087.1, read on the forward strand.
GGCTGGGTCCGGGCTGGGCACGCGTGCGCCGGGCGCAGGGCAGCCAGGTCGGCGTGCTGGCGCGCGAACGCGAGCTGCGCACGCTGGCCGAGCAGATCGCCACGCTGGAAGCGCAGCTGGAAGAAGCCAGCGAGCGGCTCGATACGCTGCGCACCAGCAAATTCGAGACCGAACGCGCGCGCGACGATGCCCAGCGCGAGCTGTACAACGCGCATCGCCGGCAGTCCGAACTGGCCGGCCAGTTGCAAAGCCACCGCGGCAAACTGGAAACCGCCCGCGCCCGCGCCGAGAAGGTCAAGGGCGAACTGGCAGATCTGAATCGGCAGATCGACGAATTGCAGGGCCAGACCCGCGAGGCACGCGCCCGACTGGACGAATCGGTCGGCCTGATGGGCGACCTCGAAGACCAGCGCCGCGAGCTGGAGAACGAACGTCGCGGCCTGCTCGAAGCGCGCGAGGAAGCGCGCATGAACGCGCGCGAGGCCGCCGAGCAGTCGCATTCGCTGGCGCTCGCGCTTGAGTCGAAGCGTTCCTCGCTGAGCTCGCTGGAACAGACGCTGGCCCGCATGGACACCCAACTGCGCCAGATCGAGATGCGCCGCAACGAAATCACCGAACAGCTCGCCGCGGGTTCCGATCCGATCGCCGAGCTCGAATCGGAGCGGCAGGCGTACCTGGACCAGCGCCTGCTGGTCGACAAGCAGCTGGTCGAGGCGCGTCGCGCGCTGGAGGACTGCGACATCGAGTTCCGCAAGCTGGAGCAGCAGCGTCACCTGGCAGAGCAGGGCCTGGCCACGCTGCGCGAAGGGCTGTCGCAGAAGCGGCTGGCGGCGCAGGCCTTGCAACTGCGCGCCGATCAGCTGGCCGAGGCGATCGCCGGATCAGGTCTGGAACTGGAAACGCTGCTGGCCGAACTCGCGCCCGACATCGATGCGGATCAGTGGCGTTCGCAGCTGAGTGACCTCGGCCAGAAGATCGCCCGGCTTGAACCGGTGAACCTCGCTGCCATCCAGGAACACGCCGAACAGAGCGAGCGCAAGACCTACCTGGACAACCAGCTCACCGACCTGGTCGATGCGATGGAGACGCTGGAAGGTGCGATCAAGAAGATCGACCGCGAAACGCGCCAACGTTTCAAGGAGACCTTCGACAAGGTCAACGCTGGCGTGCAAGAACTGTTCCCGCGCCTGTTCGGCGGCGGCCATGCCTACCTGGAACTTACCGGCGACGACCTGCTCAACACCGGCGTGACAATCATGGCGCGCCCGCCGGGCAAGCGTCCATCCAACATCTCGCTGCTGTCCGGCGGCGAAAAGGCGCTGACCGCAGTATCGCTGGTGTTCGCGATCTTCGGTCTCAACCCGGCACCGTTCTGCCTGCTCGACGAGGTCGACGCACCGCTGGACGAGGCCAACGTGGGCCGCTTCTCCAGCTTGGTGCGCGAGATGAGCGAGCAGGTGCAGTTCATCTTCATCAGCCACAACAAGGCGACCATGGAAGCGGCCACCCAGCTGTGCGGCGTGACCATGCGCGAACCCGGTGTTTCGCGACTGGTGCAGGTGGATCTGGCCGAAGCGGCTAAACTGGCAGGCGCTGCCTGAGGAACCCATGATGACGTTGCAACCCGTGCTTGCCCTTGCCTGGAATCCCGCCGTCGGCATTCCGATGCTGATCGTCGGCCTCATCGTGCTGGCGCTGCTGTGGCTGTTCGGCCAGCCCAGGAAGGAGCAGGGCAAACGCCGCGTCGTGCCCGGCCCGCATGCCGGCGAGCGGCGCGAACCGACCTTCGGCGAATCGGATATCGAGCCGGTCGCTGACGATGTCTTCCGCGGCGATGCCAGGCCGCAGCAAGGCGAGCTGGAGGTGGGCTTGCGCGAGGAGCTGGAGCGCCTGGGCGCCACGCTGTCGGGCGACCGGGGCAGGGAACCCGGCGCGGCAGTTGCGCCGAAAACCCCCAGGACCAGGCAGCCACCGAAGCTGGCGGATCACGTGGCCTCGATCATCGATGCCTTGCGAGCTCCCAGTTCCAGCGATCCGGTGGCGCAGAACACCGACCTGCCGGCGGAAGCGCCGGTCGTGGAAACTCCATCGACACCCGCACCGGCCGCGGCGGCTCCCCAGCGTTCCGATCTGGGGCGGCGGCCGCCGCAGTTGCCGGTGGAACGCATCATCACGCTGTTCGTGGTGGCCCGCGAAGGCGAACGTTTCCACGGCCCGGACCTCGTGGTGGCCGCCGAAAAAGCCGGCCTGGAATTCGGCGACATGGGCATCTATCACCGCCTGGTCGACGGCAAGCGCGAGCTGGGACCGATCTTCAGCGTCGCCAACATGCTCAAGCCGGGCAACTTCGACCTCGCCCGGCTGGAAGATCTGCGCACACCGGGCGTCAGCTTCTTCATGACCCTGCCGGCGCCGCTGCCGGCGCTGGACGCATGGGACGCCATGCTGCCCACCGCGCAGCGGCTGGCCGAGTTGCTGGATGGCCATGTGCTCGACGAGGAGCGCAACGCGCTCGGACGTCAGGGCATCGCCCACATCCGCGACCAACTGCGTGGCTGGGATCGCGACCACGAAGGCAAGGAAATCATCTTCGGCCGCTGAGGCGTTTCAGGCCTGCGCGTCACGCCTCGGCAGTTTCCAGTCGGGGCGGATGAAGTGGCAGGTATAGCCCTGCGGGTAACGTTCCAGATAGTCCTGGTGTTCCGGTTCTGCCTCCCAGAAACCACCCGCCGGCGCCACTTCGGTCACCACCTTGCCCGGCCACAGGCCGGAGGCGTCGACGTCCGCAATGGTGTCTTCGGCGACCTCCTTCTGCGCATCCGAGGTGTAGAAGATCGCCGAACGATAGGACGTGCCACGATCATTGCCCTGGCGGTTGGCCGTGGACGGGTCGTGGATCTGGAAGAAGAATTCCAGCAGGCTGCGATAGCTGACCCGCGATGGATCAAACACGATCTCGATGGCCTCGGCATGGCTACCGTGATGGCGGTAAGTCGCGTTCGGCACGTCGCCGCCGCTGTAGCCGACCCGGGTGGAGAGCACGCCATCCTGCTGGCGAATCAGGTCCTGCATGCCCCAGAAGCAGCCTCCGGCAAGCACCGCACGCTCGGTCGTCATCGCACATCCTCCACCTGATCCAGGTACGCGCCGTAACCCTGCGCCTCCATCTCGTCACGAGGGACGAAACGCAGCGAGGCGGAATTGATGCAATAGCGCAGGCCGCCACGATCCTTCGGGCCGTCCGGAAAGACGTGGCCGAGATGGCTGTCGCCATGGGTCGAGCGCACCTCGGTGCGGATCATGCCGTGGCTGCTGTCACGCAGCTCGTTCACGTGGGCCGCCTCGATCGGCTTGGTGAAGCTCGGCCAGCCGCAACCCGACTCGAACTTGTCCGACGAGGCAAACAGCGGTTCGCCCGAAACGACATCCACGTAGATGCCGGGCTCCTTGTTGTGCAGGTATTCGCCCGTGCCGGGGCGTTCGGTGCCACTTTCCTGGGTGACCCGATACTGCTCGGGACTCAGTTGCGACAAGGCCTCGGGACTTCTGTTGTAACGGGACATGCGGCGCCTCCTGTCGTGGTTGCGATGCAGACAGAAATGGCAGTGCCGGCGCGCATATCAAGGACCGGCGACAAAAATATCCGGAAAGAGGGTGCTTCAGATTTCCTTGCGCTCGTACGCTTCGCGGAACAACCTTGCCAGCTCGCAGGTCAGCCACCATTGGCGCATGTCGCGTTCCCGACAGGTCCGACCCGCCGGAACGTGCAGGCCGAGCCGGTTGATCGTCTGTGGACAACGTGCGAAGTGGAGCCAGAAGTTGAGCCATGAAATTCAACAGCCCAGGTGGGGTAACCCCCGCCGGTTCGCTCCCGCTCTCATGGACGATCAGGTCAAATTATCGGGGCAGGCAGGGTTACCCAAGTTGGCGAAACGTGTTCCCGTTTGACATCCCGACAAGGCGTGCCGGCTCAGCGCTTACCCGTCACGCAGGGTCGAGTTGCACCTGGGGGCGACGCGTCGGCGCCCCAGGAGACTGCCGTGAGTGTCACCTTGCCTTCGCCCTGAAACGACATGGCCGAGTGGCCGAGCTGCAATTGATAGGTGCCGGCCGGGCGTAGCCAGCGCTGGCCATGGCTGTCGAAACTCACCAGCAGGCGCGGGTCGGCGGCGACCGTAAGGTGCGCGGACTGGCCGGGCTTCAGGCTGACGCGGCACCAGCCGGCCAGTCGCCGCGCATTGTTCGAACCTGGCGGGGTCACGTAGAGCTGTGGCACATCAGCGCCCACGCGTGCGCCGCGATTGGTGACAGTGAACGAGGCGATGAGCTTGCCGCCTTCCACACGTGGCTTGAAGTCGCTGTAGTCGAAGTGCGTGTAACTCAGGCCGTAGCCGAACGGGAACAGCGGTTCGAAGTGCTGGCGCTGGTACCAGCGGTAGCCTACGTCAGCGCCTTCGAGGTCGTAGTCGACGTCCTGCGCCGGCTGGCCTTGCGGCGGCAGGCCGATGGCGGCGAGGCCTGCGCCGGGGATAGTCGGGCGCGCCAGTTGCGATTCGTCGCGCGGCCAGGTGATCGGAAGGCGACCGGAGGGATCGACCTCGCCGTACAGCAGCCGCGCGATCGCCTCGCCGCCGGCCGCACCGGGGTACCACGCTTCCAGTACGGCGCCGACCTTGTCCAGCCAGGGCATCGCCACCGGCCCATTGTTCTCCAGCACGACGATGGTGAGCGGGTTGGCCTTGGCCACGGCGGCCACCAGTGCGTCCTGGTTGCCCGGCAGGGTGAGGTGCGGCGCGTCGAAACTTTCCGCCGCCCACTGCTCGACGAACACCACGGCCACCCTGGATTGAGCGGCCAGCTTCGCGGCGGCGGCGATGTCCTCGCCGCTGGCGTAGCCCACCGTGCCATGCGCGCGTTGCCTGATCGCCGCCAGTGGTGCGGATGGCTGGTAGATGCGTGGCCCCGGCCACTCGGCGGGCGCCAGGCCCGGCACCGCGTTGCCCTGCGGCGACTGCACCGCGGAGGAGCCGCCGCCGGTCAGCACACCCTTGTCGGCATGGCCGCCGATCACCGCCACGGACTGCGCGGCGGACAGCGGCAGCAGCGCGTCCTGGTTGCGCAGCAGCACCGCGCCGGCTTCCTCGGCGCGCTGCGCCACCTTGCGGTCCGCGGCGAAGTCGATGGGCGCTTGCCTTGCTGGATGATCCATCACGCCGGCGGCGAACAGGCTGCGCAGGATGCGTCGCGCCATGTCGTCGATACGCGACTGCGGCACCTGGCCGGATGCGACCGCGGCACGCAGCGGCTGGTCGAAGTAAACCTCCTTGTCGAAGGTTTCGCCGGCCGATTCCTGATCCAGTCCGGCCAGCGCGGATTTCGCGGCGCTGTGAACCGCACCCCAGTCCGACATCACAAAGCCGGGGTAGTGCCAGTCGTGCTTCAGCACGTCGTTGAGCAGCCAGCCGTCCTCGCAGGCATAGACGGCGTTGATGCGGTTGTAGGAACACATCACCGAGCCCGGGTGGCCGGTCGCGATGGCGATCTCGAAGGCGAGCAGGTCGGACTCGCGCGCGGCGGCGCGGTCGATATTCGCGCTCAGCGTGGTGCGGTCGGTTTCCAGGTCGTTGAGCGCATAGTGCTTGATGGTGGAGACGAGATGCTGGCTCTGGATGCCGGCGATGGCGTTGCCGGCGATCACGCCGGCCAGCAGCGGGTCTTCGCCCGCGTATTCGAAATTGCGGCCGTTGCGCGGGTCGCGCACCAGGTCCACGCCGCCGGCCAGCATCACGTTGAAGCCGCGGCGATGCGCCTCGCCGCCTATCATCGCTCCACCTTCGCGGGCGATCGTAGGATCGAAACTGGCCGCGGTGGCCAGGCCCGAGGGCAGGGCGGTGGCGCCGAGCTTGTGCGGCTTGGCCACGCCGAGACCGGCATCGCTTTCCTGTAGCGCGGGCAGGCCCAGTCGCGCGATCGCCGGCCCATAGCCAGCCGAACCCAGCGCGCCCGATGCCATCACGTGGCCGTTCTCGGTGTCGCCGAAGTCGACGCGAATCAGCCGGAATTTCTCGTCTTGCGTCATCGCCTTCAGTACGAGGTCGGCGCGCTGGTCGGGCGTCAGCCTGGCGTTCAGCCACGGGTGCGCGTCGCCGCTCGCGTTCGCGGTGGTGCATGCACCGCCGAAGGCCCATAGGGCGATGCCGATCAAGGAAGCAATGCGGGTCTTGTGGAGTGCCATGACGTCCCCTTCGTTTTTCCGGAACAGATTGGATGCATGCTCATCGCGGGTGCCGGGTGGCAAACGCTTGACTCGGCAGGTACGGATTGCGATTCGATGCGGCGATCACGGCCCAAGCCGTCGCGGCAAGGCATGGCCGGTGGTAGTACCAGGCATATAGCGCCACGATGCGTGGCTCGGGCGTGGCGTAGAGGAAGCCGCCCGGCGAGGCCTGCTGCGCGATCCTGGCGAACAGCGTGTCCGCCCTGGCCTCGTCGCCGACCCATCGCCAGGCGAGCGCGGCCTGCGCGGTGCCTTCCGTCCACATGCCGTCGCGGGCATCGGTGAAAGCGTAGCCGCCCTTGACCCCATGCCTGCGTTCGACCCAGCCCAGCGCGCGCCGCCATGCCTTCGGCGCGTCCGGCAGGAGTTGCGCCCAGAGCTGCACATCGAGGGCGGATGGCGAGCGCAGCGGCGCCACGCCGTCGCCTTCGGTGCCCGTCCAGAAATGCCCGCTCGCGGCATCCCATTGCTGCGCCACGAAATCACGGGCGTGCTTCGCCTGTGCGTTCCAGTCGCCGCCGGGTGCGGAGATCCGGGCCAGCCACGCGAACATCGCGGCCAGGTCGATGTTGTGCTCGGTCGATTTCCATGATGCCTTGCGTGGCACCAGCAAGTAAAACTCGATGCCGCCGTGGAAGCCGGCCGCGCCGTGCGCGTCCGACGCGTGGGCGACGACCCAGTCGGCGAGATGTACCGCGGCATCGCGCCAGCGCGTCTCGCCGGTGGCGTCGTGCAGCGCCAGCAACGCCAGTGCGATCCACGCGACGTTGCCGCAGGAGCTGCCGTCCTGGTACGCGCCGGCATACTGCTGCGCGGCATCGACCCATTGTTTGCGTTGCGCATCCTGCCAGCCGTTCGACAAGGGCTTGTCGCCTGCGACCGCGCCTGCGCGATACGCGTCGCGCAGGCGCGCGTCATGCATGGCCGCGAGGCGCAATGCTTCGCCGATGCGTTCCGCCTGCGGCCGCCTGCCGCAGGCGAGCAGGGCGATGACGGCGAGCGCGTTGTCGTAGGCGAACGCCACCGTGTGCAGTGGCGGCAGGGCGGGTGCGCCTTGTCCGCGTTCGCTGTCGTAGCTGCGTAGTAGTACCGGGCCGTTGCCCGGCAGCGCATCGACGCGCGCGGCGATGGCGTCGCAGCCTGCACGCTCGAGTGCTGCAATCCTTGGCGTCGCGGACGCCGCGGTTTTCGCATGCACCTGCATTGCGGTGCATGCGGCAAGCAGCAGGCAGGCGAACAAGGCCGCCACTCCCGCCTTCACGGGAATGGCGGCAACCGGGGAACTCGCCATGTCGTGTTGCCATCTCGCCATGGCACGTGGTTCGGCATGCACCATGGCGGGAGCCTGTTGCACGGGACCGGTCAGAAGTCCGCGCGCAGGCTGAGGTTGTAGCGGGTGTCGTTGCGAAAGAAACCCTTGGGCACGGTGGTGCCGTTGGTGTCGATGATTTCGCGGCTCTTGAACGTCGAGTTCAACAGGTTGGCCACCTGCAGGGCCACCTTGACGTGGTCGTTGAGCGAGTAGATCAGCGAACCGTCCAGCCGGCCCTGGGATGCGGCCATGACCGGCAGGAACGGATAATCCGCCTCCTGGCCCGTGATCAGGAACTGCGAGCGCCAGTTCCACGCCAGCCGCGCCGACAGCGGGCCTTTTTCGTAATACGTGGTGAAGTTGAAGGTATCGCGGGACAATTCGCCTGGCGGCAGCTTGAGCTGGTTGACGCACTGCGTAGCCGCCAGATACGTGGCGGGGCAGTAGTTGACCACGCCGAAGGCCAGTCCGTGCGGCTTGATGTAGGTGTAGTTGGTCTGCACGCCAAAGCCGGACAGCCAGCCAGGCAGGAAATCGAATTTCTGCTGGTAAGCCAGTTCTGCCCCGCCCACGCTGCCCTTCTGGTCGAGGTTGGCCAGGCCCGCCGTGTACTGCTCCGGATAGGTCACGCCGTTGTTCGTCACCGTGGTGTTCACCACGTTGGTGATGTACTGGATGGTGTGGTTCAACTGCTTCCAGAACAGCATGCCGGTCAACGAGCCGGCGTTGCCGAAATACCACTCCTGGGTCAGGTCGAAATTGTGCGCCGTGATGGGCTTGAGGTAGGGGTTCGTGCCGTTGTAGCCGTTGCCCACCGTCGGCTCGGTGCTGCCATTGGTCCCGTAAGGCAGCAGCCCGCTGATCGATTGGCCCGCTTCCAGCTGGTTGAGCGCCGGCCGGAAGATCGACTTGGAGAATGCGAAACGGGTGATGAGGTCATCGGTCCAGCCGATCGACAGATTGAAGCTGGGCAGCCAGTTGCCGTAGCCGTTGCTGGCCTTTATCGGGCTATAACCACCGTTGGCGAAAGTCACGTATTGCTGCTGCTGTGGCGAGGTGAGCGCGCAGAACGTGCCTGGTGAGGCCGGTTGGGTGCCATTTTTCGTTACGCCCTGGCAATACTCCGCGACGGTGGCATTGCCGAGAGCCTGCTTCATGTCCGGCAGCAGCAGATAGCCCGAGGCATCGTCCTGGGTATGCACGTAGCGCATGCCGATGTTGCCGCTGATCTGCAGGCCGCTCAGGAAATCCATGTTGCCGTTGCTGAAGTTCAGGCGGAGATAGGTGGCGTTGGTCTTTTCCCCGTTGGAAGAGATTTCCTGCGGCAGGTAATGCGTGCCCGGCACGAAGGTATAGCCGTACTGATCGCGTTCGTAGTTGGTGTAATAGGGACTCCACCAGTCCCAGCCCGGATTGATGGTCAGCGACTGCTGGTTGATCTGCTTCATCGCGGCGACGGACTGCCAGAATTGCGACTGCGGGTTGAGGTTGAAGAAGGGCGCGACCACGCCGAAATCACCGTGGTCGAAGGCAGGCAGGTTGACGTGATACGGGGAAACGTCGTTCGGTGTGTCGGCGGCAGTGACTGCCAGCCCCGGCCCGCCGGCGTAAGGCGTGCTGATGTCCCAGAAGTAGCTGTACGGCGAGGAATGCAGCGTTTCTTCCTGGTCGCTGTGCCGGAAACCGAACTGGATGTCGTCCAGCGGGCCCTTGTCCACGTCGAAGCTGCCGTCCAGGCGGAAGGCGCGCTGGTTGCCCCAGGACTTCTCCTGGTGATCCTGTGCCGCCGACCAATAGGTGTTGTTGGGGTTGGCGAAGTACTGGGCCGTCGTTTCGTTGGGATCGGGCGACAGCAGTTTGATCGTGGGCACATTGTCGCCGTGCGTGGCGATGTACCAGTTCGCCTGGGTCATCTGGCGAATGTAGTAGTAGGAATCCGAGTAATCGGAATGGGTGTCCTGCGCGTCCAGGCTGAGGTGCAGGCGGTCGTTGACGTTCCACTTCAGGTTGAAGGCGTAGTCGTTGGTCACATAGCGCCGCCTGAAGCCGGTGGTATTGAGCTGCGTCGGCACGCCGCCATAGGTGAACGGCAGGAAGGTCGATGCGGCCGGATCGCCCGAGATGATGCCGGACTGGAATACGCCGTTGGCGTCGTACACAGGCGTGGTGCCTGCCAGTGGCACGGCACAACCGGCCAGCGTCTGGCCGCTGCAGCCATCCGTCGATGCCTGCAGGGTGTGCTCGAAGGTGGTTTCGGAATCCGATGTCCGATTCCACGTCAATGCGGCCTGCCATGCCTTGTCCGGGCTTTCCCATTGCAGGGCCAGCGCATGGCCGAAGCGCGTGCTTGTTTCGTCCTGGTGGCGAAGGTCGCCGCCGACCGGCAGGTAGCGGTATTCGCCCGGCGCAAGGCCGGGGAGGGCGTCGGTTCTGCCACCCGGCAGGTCACAGCCATTGCACCGTCGCTGGTAATCGACCACGGAAATCGCATTGTCGGTCTGATAGATGCGGTCGTAGGCCACGTTGGCGAGGAAACCGAAGCGGCCGATGCCGGTATTCCAGTTGTGACTGAACAGGCCGGCGATCTGCGGCGTGCCCTTCTTGGCCAGGTCGCCCCAGTAGCTGCCGAGGGTGACGGAGGCCTGTGTATCCTTGTTGCTGTCGAAGGGCATGCGCGTGTTGAGGTTGATCGAGCCGGCGATGCCGCCTTCGATCATGTCCGCCGTCTGGTTCTTGCTCACCACCACCGATCCGATCAGCTCGGGCGACACGGTCGAGAAGTTGAGCCCCTGGCCCCCGCCGGCGGAGAACACCTCGCGGCCGTTGAACAGCGTGCTGGTATAGGGCAGGCCCTGCAGGCTGATGTCCGAACCCTGGATCGAGAAATGATCCGGGTCGGCGGCGACGCCGAAGGCGCTGACGGCTACACCCGGCACGCGTTGCAGGGCCTCGGTCACTGACAGGTCGGGCAGGGAGCCGGCGTCCTGCGCCGAGATCGCGTCGACCACGGTGTCGGCGTAGCGCTTGATGTTCTGCGCACGGTTCAGGCTGGACGAGTAGCCGTTGACGGTCATGCCGGTGAGCTGCTTCGCCTCCTTCTCGTTCGCCGTCGTGGCAGCGTTTTTCTTTTTTGCGGCGACCTTCGAATCCTTCTTCGCGGCGGGTGCAGCCTGCGCGGCCTGGTCCGCATCCTGCGGGGCAGGTTGCGCAGACAATGGGCTGGCCACGAACAGCGTCATCGCGATCGCGATGGGCAACAGGCGCAGTTGACTGGCGCCGCCTGCAAGCGGGTGCACGGATTGCTTCGTCACTTCGATATCTCCCCGGTTTTCAGTGAACGCTCGGCTAACGCGGTTCCGCCCTCGACCTCGGTTTCTTCCGCCAGCCGTCCAGACCCCAGACCCCAGACCATCGCCCCGCCTTCGTCGGCCAGGTGCAAACCTGCCTTTGCAGTCGGCGAGAAGAGATTGAAGTGGCGTGGGCGGCTGCCGCCGCAGGGCGCTTCGCCAACCGCCTCCGACGGACTTTCTCCTCTCTCCCGCGTTGCGTCCCCCCGCAAGCGGATCCCGCATTCGTCGCAAGCTAATCAAATGTACAAGCGCTGTCAACAGAAAATACCAGCGCTGGTACTTTCGCGTGAAACGGCCGGATTCCGTATGGTTGCGCGCCTTCCGCTTGGGGTAGGATGGAGCGCTGCAAGCCATACAGGGGCGGGATCTGCACATGCCTGCGAGAATCGAAGACGTCGCTGCGCATGCCGGCGTATCCACCAAGACGGTGTCCCGCGTGCTCAACGGCCATACGACCGTGCGCGCCAAGCTGCGCGCGCGGATCGAAGCGTCGATCCACGCGCTCAACTACGTGCCCAACGCGTCGGCACGCGGCCTGGCGGGGAATCGCTCGTACCTGGTCGCGCTGCTGTACGACAACCCGATGGCCGGTTCCAGCTACACCATGGAACTGATCGTGGGCGTGCTGCAGGCGTGCAAGGGCACGCCGTACAACGCGGTCCTGCATCCCTTCGACGCGGCGGACGACCTCGCTGCGCGGATCGATGGCTTCGTGGCGACGCACCGGCCGGACGCGCTGGTGCTGGTGCCGCCGCATGCGAACAACGTGAAGCTGCTGCAGCGCCTCGACGAGCTGGACATTCCTTACTCGACGATCTCCTCCAGGCTGCATCAGTCGCGCATCGACGTCGGCTTCGACGAGCGCAGGGCAGCGGCCGAGATTGTCGAGCACTTGGTCTCGCTCGGGCATCGCCGCATCGGCCACATCGCCGGGCTGCAGGGACACGGTGCGCGAACCTGGCGGCTCGGCGGCTATCGCGACGCCTTGCGCCGGGCCGGCATCGCTTACGACGAGTCGCTGGTGGTGGACGGGGATTTCGCCTTCGCCTCGGGCGTGGCCAGCGCGCGGACGCTGCTCGACCTGCGCCACCCGCCTACGGCGATCTTCGCGGCGAACGACGACATGGCTTGCGGCGTGATGCGCGAAGCCTACGAACGCGGGCTGTCGATTCCCGGCGACCTGTCGGTATGCGGCTTCGACGGCACGCCGGTGTCGCAGCTGATCTCGCCCGGCCTGACCACGGTGCATCAGCCATGCCGCGAGCTCGGATGCCTTGCCGTGCAAAGCGTGCTGCAGTCGATCCGCGACGCCGCCATCCCCCGGCAGGCGCGGGTGCCCTACGAGGTGCACTTGCGAGCATCCACGGCCGCGCCCCGGAAACCGTAATATTCGTCCAGAACCGGCGCAGGGGACCTGACGCGCGGATCGACGGAGCGGAGGGGCTGTGATCGACGACGAGGCCGGAGTGGCGTTGCGCGGGCTGCCCATGCCCTTCAGCGCGTGCGCGGATGCGGCGCCACCGGCGTGCCGCGTCGGCTGGCCGTTCATCGCGATCTACGGCATGGCTTACATGGGCCTGTGGATGGCGTTGCTGCCGCCCATCCTGGTGGGCTTGGCAATGCGCGTGAGCGAGATTGCCCCGGCGCATGCGACGGGCAGCCTGTCCCTGGTGGTAGGTCTGGGAGCGCTTATTGCGCTGTTCGGCAATCCGTTCTTCGGCAGCCTCTCGGATCGCACGACCTCGCGCTTCGGCATGCGACGGCCCTGGCTGATTGCCGGCGCCACGGGGGGAGCGGTCGGGTTGGCGGTCATTGCGACGGCCGTGTCGGTTCCGCAGCTGTTGCTGGGCTGGTGCATCACGCAGCTTGCCTACAATGCGCAATTGGCCGCGCTGACTGCAATCCTTGCCGATCAGATTCCAGAGCCACAGCGCGGCATGGTATCCGGCATCGTGGGTGTCAGCCTGCCGGTGGGCATGGTGGGAGGCACCTATTTGGTGGAGCTCCTTGCTCATTCCACGCTGGCCATCTTTCTGGTGCCGGCGGTGATCGCCCTGGTCGGCGCATTCCTCCTGGCCTGGGTATTGCCCGACCGTCGTCTGGTTGCAATGCAGCGGCTGCGTTACGGGTGGCGCGGATTTCTGAGCAGCTTCTGGATCAACCCGCTGCGCTACCCGGATTTCGTCTGGGCGTGGAGCAGCCGTTTCCTGCTCTATGCCGGTGTTGCGCTCCTGATGACCTACCAGGAGTTCTATCTGATCCACCAGTTGGGTTGCCCCTCAGCTGCCGTGCCGCGGTGGATCTTTCTGTCGACCCTGGTGCAATCCGCTGCGGTAGCGGTCTCCAGTGTCGTGGGCGGTGGGTTGTCGGATGCCAGCGGCCGGCGCAAGGCTTTCGTCTGCAGCACGGCACTGATCTATGCGCTGGCCTTGTTGATGATCGCTTTTGCCACTTCGTACGCTCTTTTCCTCGTGGCGATGGCGATCACCGGCCTCGCGCAGGGGGGATACCTGGCCGCAGATCTGGCGTTGGTGACCGATGTATTGCCAGAACGGGAAACACATGCAGCGAGGAACTTTGGCATCTTCAACATCGCCAGCGTCATGCCGCAGTCGCTGATGCCGGCCGTTGCGCCGGGCATCCTGTTGGCGAGCGGCGGGAGCTATACAGCGTTGTTCGCCATGGCAGCGGTTCTCGTCGCACTTGGAGCTTGGGCCATCTTGCCGGTGCGTGGCGCGCGCTGAAGAGGGCGATCAGCCTGTGTTCGCCTCGCACACTGATCAGCCATGAACGCCAGCGGTTGCGACATGATGAGAGGGTCGCACCAATTGTGGGATGAGCTAGAGAGCCGGGCACATGGCCTGCGAACATGAGACGGCGAGGCCCATAGGGCGGGTGCCAGCGGTTGCCGTGGCCCTATCGGGCACTTCTTTGATTTCGCATAATGTATATTATGTAAAATTAAGAATAGGTGGCTCGACCGTGGTGTTCCGGCAGCCTTGGAACTGCCTTGTCTTAAAGCAGGTTCGGACAGCCCTTCTGTGTCGACTTGATTTGCCGCAGCCAGTCATAGCCATCTTCGGCCCGCAGGCTGGCTTTGGTTGCGATCGTTCGCGGCCCCGCGTCTTGGCGTGCGAGCTGGAGATTTCCAAACCGGCTGCGCGGACCCTGCAGCAGATGATTGATGTAGCGCTTCATTCGAGTGGCTCCTGGAAATGGCAGTGGCCGGGCCGATTCGTGCCGGCCTGGTTTTCCAGACACAGCATTGGTTTTGCCGCGCCACGTATCAAGCCGGTTCGGGCGATCGTTCCGTTCCTGCCTGGAAACGATGCCGGAGTTGCGGTGGTGTTCGCGCTCGGAAACACAGCGGTCGTCAAACCGGGGTTTCGCCTGTTGTCATGCGAACCCATGTAGCTGGCCGAACAGATCTTCGGCCGTCGGATCATGGGCAAGAAAATATTTGCATTGTTGTACGTCGTCCTGATGCTTGGCGCTATCGCGCCGTCGGGAGCTCGCGCAGCCACGTCGTATGACGGCGGCTACGTCAGGGTCGGCGTGCCTGACATGACGCAGGCGGCGACATTCTTCCGCGACGTGCTCGATTGCCAGCTGATCGGGGGCGAAGCCACGGCCAGTGAACCCGCAACGGAGTCCCTCCTGCTTTCCTGCGACGAAGGCTCGGTGGTCGAGCTCTTCGTCGATCGGGGCAACTCCCCTTCTCCCGCATCGGACAAGCCGTCGGCGACCCTGCAATTGGCTACGGACGATGTGGCGCACGCCAACGAATGGTTGCGAAACCAAGGCGTGGCCGTCCGCAGCGCGCCGCATCGCGTGGTTTCGGGTCCCTTGGCCGGGCACAAGGTGCTGGATTTCGCGGCACCGTGGGGGTTGCACATGCAACTGGTGGGCAGGAATGTCCCCGATCCCGGCAACACGGGGCTGGCCACGGCCGATATCCAGTACGACGGCGACTGAGCTCAGCGGCGGGCGCGGAAGAACTCCCGCAGCATCCCGGCCGACTCCTCACCCAGCAAGCCACCGGCCACCTCGATCCGATGGTTGTGGCGCGCGTCGACCAGGGTGTCGAATACGCTGCCCGCCGCGCCGGTCTTGGGATCTGCAGCGGCGTAGACCACCCTGCCCAGTCTCGCGTGGATCATGGCCATGGCACACATCGAACATGGCTCCAGCGTGACGTAGAGGGTGGCGCCGGACAGCCGGTGATTGGCCAGTTTCTCGCCCGCCGCCCGCATGGCCATGATTTCGGCATGGGCGGTCGGGTCGTGCAGGGTGATGTTTCGATTCCAGCCCAGGCCGGCGATCTCGCCTCCCTGCACCAGTACGGCCCCGACGGGCACTTCATTCTCGGCATCGCGGGCGTGCGCTGCCAGCTGCAGTGCTCGCCGCATGTACTGCACGTCGGCAGCTGAAAATTCACTGGAACGTGATGAAATTTCGTCAGTCATTTCAAATTGTTGCATGATTTACATGAGAAAGCCGGCAAGTTGCCGGCCGTTCTCCCTGCATGCAAGTGGCTGATTTTACTATTCCCACTCGATCGTGGCAGGCGGCTTACCGCTTATGTCATAAACTACGCGAGAAACACCACGCAACTCATTGATAATTCTATTTGAAACCTTGCCGAGAAACTCGTACGGCAGGTGTGCCCAGTGGGCGGTCATGAAGTCGATGGTTTCCACCGCACGCAGCGCGATCACCCACTCGTAGGCGCGCGCGTCGCCGACCACGCCCACCGACTTGACCGGCAGGAAGACCGCAAACGCCTGGCTGGTCCGGTCGTACAGGTCGGCCTTGCGCAGCTCGTCGATGAAGATCGCGTCGGCCTGGGCCAGCAGCTCGGCGTATTCACGTTTCACTTCGCCCAGGATGCGCACGCCCAGGCCTGGCCCGGGGAACGGATGGCGATAGACCATCGCGCGGGGCAAGCCGAGTTCCACGCCGATCCGGCGCACCTCGTCCTTGAACAGTTCGCGCAGCGGCTCGACCAGCTTCAGCTTCATGTGCGCCGGCAGGCCGCCGACGTTGTGGTGACTCTTGATGACGTGAGCCTTGCCGGTCTTGCTGCCGGCCGACTCGATCACGTCTGGATAGATGGTGCCTTGGGCCAGCCACTTCACCTCGCCGCTGCCGCCGGCAGTGAGCTTGGTGGACTCCTCGTCGAAGATTTCCACGAACAGGCCGCCGATGATCTTGCGCTTGGCTTCCGGATCGGCGACGCCTTCGAGCGCCTTGAAATAGCGATCGGCGGCGTTGACCCGAATGACCTTGACGCCCATGTTCTCGGCCATGGTGGCCATCACCTGGTCACCTTCCTGCCAGCGCAGTAGCCCGGTGTCGACGAACACGCAGGTCAGCTGCTCACCGATCGCCTTGTGCAACAGCGCGGCCACCACGGAGGAATCGACGCCGCCGGACAGGCCCAGCAGCACGAGGTCGTTGCCGACCTGTTCGCGCACGCGGGCGATCTGGTCGTCGATGATGTTGGCGGCGGTCCACAAGGTGGCGCAGCCGCAGATCTCGGTGATGAAGCGCTTCAGCAGCGCCCCGCCCTGCTTCGTGTGGGTCACTTCGGGATGGAACTGCACGCCGTACCAGCGCTTGTCCTCGTTTTCCATCACCGCGACCGGGATGCGATCGGTGCTGCCGGTGACGACGAAACCCGGCGGTGCCTTCGACACGTGGTCGCCGTGGCTCATCCACACGTCGAGCTTGTGACTGTCCGCATGATCGCTGAGGCCATCGAACAGGCGGCTGGCGGCGGTGATGTCCACCGTGGCGTGGCCGAATTCGCGGGCATCGGCCGCCTCGGTCGCACCGCCGAGCTGGGCCGCCAGGGTCTGCATGCCGTAGCAGATGCCGAGGATCGGCAGACCCGAATCGAACACCTGTTGCGGCGCCTTGGGCGCGCCTTCGAGCGTGGTGGACTCCGGCCCGCCGGACAGGATAATGCCCTTGGCGCCGAAGCCGGCGATTTCGGCCGGATCATGATCCCAGGCCCAGATCTCGCAGTACACGCCCAATTCGCGCACACGCCGCGCGATCAGCTGCGTGTATTGCGCGCCGAAGTCGAGGATGAGGATCTTGTCGGAGTGGATGTTGTGCATCGGCCCGGGCCTTGAAAACGTCCGTAATTAGCCGGCGTCATTCCCGCGAAAGCGGGAATGACGTCCGCCAGGGGTTGGAGAATTGGACAGAGTCCAATCTCCGGATGGGTTTCAAATCAGGAATTCAGCCGGTAGTTCGGCGCTTCCTTGGTGATCTGGATGTCGTGCGGATGCGCTTCGGTAACGCCGGCCGAGGTGACCTTCACGAACTGCGCCTTGTGCCGCACGTCCTCGACGGTGGCCGCGCCCAGATAACCCATCGAGGCACGCAGGCCACCGATCAGCTGATGGATGATGTTGCGCAGCGGGCCGCGATACGGCACGCGACCCTCGATGCCTTCGGGCACCAGCTTGTCGGCGTCGGCCTCGTCCTGGAAGTAGCGATCCTTCGAGCCCAGCTGCATCGCGCCGATCGAACCCATGCCGCGGTAGCTCTTGTACGAGCGGCCCTGGAACAGCTCGACCTCGCCCGGTGATTCCTCGGTGCCGGCGAACATCGAGCCCAGCATCACGCTGGAGGCGCCGGCGGCCAGTGCCTTGGGAATGTCGCCGGAGTAGCGGATGCCGCCATCGGCGATCAGCGGGATCTCGTCCTTCAGCGCGGTGGCGACCATGTCGATCGCGGTGATCTGCGGCACGCCCACACCGGCAACCACGCGGGTGGTGCAGATCGAGCCGGGACCCACGCCGACCTTGACCGCGTCCACGCCCACGTCGAGCAGCGCGCGGGCCGCTTCGCCGGTGACGATGTTGCCGGCAATCACCTGCACTTGCGGATAGTTCTTCTTGACCCAGCC
Source organism: Rhodanobacter sp. Root179 (assembly GCF_001428465.1). NCBI lineage: Bacteria > Pseudomonadati > Pseudomonadota > Gammaproteobacteria > Lysobacterales > Rhodanobacteraceae > Rhodanobacter > Rhodanobacter sp. Root179. Next base: position 44,442 of record NZ_LMHR01000087.1, read on the forward strand.
CACGCGATCGATCACGCCCTGCGAATGGCCATGTGCCGTGTCGACCACCAGCACGTCGACGCCGGCATCGACCAGGGCAGCCACGCGCTGTTCGGTATCGCCCGAAACGCCGACTGCCGCGCCGACCAGCAGCGCTTCCTGGCGGTCCTTGGCGGAATGCGGATTGTCGCGCGCCTTCTGGATGTCCTTGACGGTGATCAGGCCACGCAACTGGAATGCCTCGTTGACCACCAGCACTTTCTCGATGCGGTGCTTGTGCAGCAACAGCAGCACATCGTCCTGGCCGGCGCCCTCGCGGACGGTGACCAGCTTGTCCTGGCGCGTCATGATGTTGCGCACCGGGTCGTCCAGCTTGCGCTCGAAGCGCAGGTCGCGGCTGGTGACGATGCCGACCAGCTGCGCACCATCTACCACCGGCACGCCTGAGATGTTGTGCGCGCGGGTCAGTCGCAGCACTTCGCGAATCGAGGTTTCCGGGGTGACAGTGATCGGGCTGCGGATCACGCCGGCTTCGAACTTCTTGACCAGGCGCACTTCGGCGGCCTGCTGCTCGGCGGTCATGTTCTTGTGGATGATGCCGATGCCGCCGTTCTGGGCCATGGTGATGGCGAGTCGGGCTTCGGTGACGGTGTCCATGGCAGCGGACACGATGGGGATGTTCAGGCGCAGGTCGCGGGTAAACCGCGTCGAGGTGTTCACGTCGCGCGGCAGCACGATGGAGTGGCCCGGAACAAGGTAGACGTCGTCGTAGGTCAGTGCCTCGGCGAGAATGCGCATGAAAAAGCCCCGCTGCAAAGAGGGAATTATACGCGCCCCGACGTGTTGCCTGCCAGATGCAGGCCTGAATGCCGGCCTGCCGGACCGGCTCAGCCCGCTGCCGCAGCCTGCAAACGAGCCTCGGCGGCTTCCAGCGTGTTCTCCATCAGCGTGGCCACCGTCATCGGTCCGACACCGCCGGGAACCGGCGTGATCCAGCTGGCGCGTTCGGCCGCCGGGGCGAACTCCACGTCGCCGACCAGCCGTCCATCGTCCAGCCGGTTGATGCCGACATCAATGACCACGGCGCCAGGCTTGATCCAGTCGCCCTTGACCAGCCCGGGCTTGCCGACCGCGACGATCACGATGTCGGCCTGGCGCACAAAGCCTTCCAGGTCGCGCGTGAAACGGTGGCACGAGGTGGTGGTGCAACCGGCGATCATCAGCTCGAGCGCCAGCGGTCGGCCGACATGGTTGGAAACGCCGATCACCACCGCGTGCTGTCCGCGCACCGGGCGATCGGTGTGGCCGAGCAGGGTCATCACGCCTTTCGGTGTGCATGGACGCAGACCGAAGCGACGCAAGGCCAGGCGCCCCACGTTGATCGCCTGGAAACCGTCCACGTCCTTGTCCGGATCGATGCGGTCGACCAGCGCGTCTTCGTCGATGTGATCCGGCAATGGTGACTGCACCAGGATGCCGTGCACATCCGGATCGGCGTTGAGCCTGTCGATCAGTGCGAACAGCTCCTGCTGGGTCGTGTGCGCCGGCAAGTCATGGTCGAAGGAACGAAAGCCGACCTGGTGACAGGCCTTGCGCTTGTTGCGCACGTAGACCGACGAGGCGGCATCGGCGCCGACCAGGACCACTGCCAGGCCTGGCGCGGCCAGCCCCTGCCGGACGCGCTCGGCCACGCGCTTCCCCACGCGCTCGAGCAATTCCTGCGCGATGCGTTTGCCGTCGAGTATGCGTGCGCTCATGGATGTCACCTGGCTGGGGAGTCGTGCATTATCGGGGCTGGATCACATGCACACAAACACGGGCCGCGCATGGATATCACCGGATTGAGCGACGATCGCCTGCACCTGCGGACATGGCGGGAGAAAGATGCGCCGGCACTGGTGGAAGCTGTCCGCGAATCCGTGGCCAGTGTCGGGCAATGGCTGCCGTGGTGTCGCGCGGGCTACGACCTGAGCGACGCCCTGACCTGGATCGCACACTGCCAGACAGGCTGGGCCAGCGGCGATCATTTCGCGTTCCCGGTCTTCGAAGCCGGTTCCGGGCGATTGCTGGGTGCCGCCGGTCTCAACCAGCACAACCGGCTGCATCGCAGCGCCAACCTGGGTTACTGGGTGCGTGAATCCTGCCAGCGGCGCGGTGTCGCCGTTGCGGCGGCGCGGCGGGTGGCCCGCTTCGGCTTCTCGCAACTCGGGCTGGTCCGCATCGAGATCGTGATCCTGCCCGACAACCTGGCCAGCCACGCCGTCGCCAGAAGCCTCGGTGCGAAATTCGAGGCGATCGCCCGGCAACGGTTGTGGGTTGAAGGCCGGGCGCGCGACGCCGCGGTATACGGATGGATACTGCGGGATCTCGACTGAAGCCTGTTCAGCGCGTGCGGCTGATCAGCTCGCTCTTGCGGCGGCGGGCTTTGTGCTGCTGTTCCTTGGTCAGCACCTTCTTGCGCCCGGCATACGGGTTTTCGCCCTCGCGGAACGCGATGCGGATCGGCGTGCCCTCGAGCTTGTAGCGCTTGCGGAAGAAGTTTTCCAGATAGCGCTGGTACGCCGGTGCGATGTGCTTGGTGCGGGTGCCGTGGATCACGATGGTGGGCGGATTGGTGCCGCCCGGATGCGCGAAACGCAGCTTCGGCGCATGGCCGTTGACCAGCGGCGGCTGGTAGCTCTCGTAGGCCTTTTCCAGCGTCTTGGTGAGATCGGACGACACCAGCACCTTGGTGGCCGACGCGTGCGCACGCACCACGGCGCGCATCAGTTCGCGCAGGCCCGAACCATGCAGTGCGGAGATCTGCACCTGCTTGGCCCAGTCGGCGAATACCAGGCGACGATCCAGCGCACGGCGGCATTCGTCGCGCTGGTACGGGTCCATGTCGTCCCACTTGTTGATCGCGATGACCAGCGCCCTGCCCTCGTCCATCGCGTAACCGATCAGGGTGAGGTCCTGGTCGGCGAGGTTTTCCCGGGCATCGATCATCACCACCACGACCTGGGCCGCGGCGATCGACTGCAGCGTCTTGATCACGCTGAATTTCTCGACCGCTTCCTCGACCCTTGCCTTGCGCCGGATACCGGCCGTGTCGATCAGCGTATAACGCTTGCCGTCGCGCTCCAGCGGCACCCGGATCGGATCGCGGGTGGTGCCGGCGACGTTGGAAACGATCAGCCGTTCTTCGCCGAGCAGGCGATTGATCAGGGTCGACTTGCCGGCATTCGGGCGCCCCACGATGGCGACGCGGATGGTGCCATCTTCGCTGTCGGCTTCGACGGTGCTCTCTTCGTCGGCTGGAAGGATCGGCAGCAGGATGCGGATCAGGTCATCGGTGCCGCGATTGTGCGCCGCCGACAACGGCAGCGTGGTACCGATGCCGAAGGCGGAAAACTCGGCCAGCACGGCTTGTTCGTCGAGGCCGTCAGTCTTGTTGACCACCGCGACGATCGGCTTGCCGCTGCGACGCAGCTCGCCCAGGATCACGTAATCCTGCGGCAGCAGGCCGTCGCGCGCATCGACCACGAAGACCAGAACGTTCGCTTCCTCGATCGCCAGGCGCACCTGCCTGGCGGTCAGCACGTCCATGGTGTCCTCGACGCCGGACAGGCCGCCGGTATCGACCACCACGAAGGGCCGATCGCCACTGCGGCAGACGCCGTAGTGGCGATCGCGGGTGACGCCCGGCATGTCGGCCACGAGGGCGTCACGGCTGCGCGTCAGCACATTGAACAGGGTCGATTTACCGACATTCGGACGACCAACCAGTGCGACGACGGGCAGCATGATAAGTACTTCGTTCCAGCGATCAGGGTGAGGACAGACGGTAGGCGCCGATGTGGCCCTCGACGTCCTCGACGTAAACGATGTCGCCCACCACCAGCGGCTGGGCACGGATCGCCTTCTTCGACAGCCGCTCACGGGCGGCCAGGGCGCCATCGCCGCTCTGCAACCAGTGCACGTAGCCTTCCAGGTCGCCCACGACAACATAGTTGCCCTGCACGGCGGGGCCGGTGACCCAGCGATATTTCAGCGAGGCGTTCTTCCACATGTCGGTGCCGGTGCTGCGATCGAACGCCCACACCTGGGACTGGTCGTCGACACCGAAGATCGCGCCGGCATTGCTGGCCAGCGAATCGAAGGTGGAGAACGGGTGCGACCACAAGGGGCGACCGCTGGGGCCGTCGATGGCAGTCAGGTTGCCGTGATAGGCGGCGCCATAGAGCGTGCTGCCGTCCAGCAGGATCGAGCCGTCGGCATCATTCAGCTTATCGATCTCGGTGCGGCCTTCGCCGCTGGACAGCCGCTGCTCCCACAACTTCGAACCATTGTCCTGACGCAGGGCCACCAGCTTGCCGTCGTCGCTGCCGAAGAACAGCACGCCGTTGGCCACCAGCATCGTGCCGTTGCCACGCAGACTCAGCAGCGGCACCGTGCTCTGGTCGTAGACCCAGCGACGATGGCCGTCCGCGGCGTCCAGCGCATAAATGCGACCGTCACCGGTGCGCACCATCACCATGTCGCCCACGATCACCGGCGACGCCATCACTTCGCCGCTGACTTCGACTTCCCAGCGCGGGTTGCCGTCTTTGGCGCTCATGGCGTAAACGTGACCATCCAGCGTGCCGACCGCGAGCAGGTCGCCGCTGACCGCAGGGCCGCCCGCGTACTGGGCATCCTTGCGCTTCTTGTCACCCCAGCCAAACCAGCCGTGCGTGCGCGAGCTCTTCGTCCACAGCGTCTTGCCGCTGGTGGCGTCGATGGCGGCGATTTTTCCGTCGGTGCTGTCGGCATACAGGACGCCGTCGACCACCGCCGGGCGCAAACGCACGCCGCTCACCTGGGCGCCGTCACCGACCGTGGTCTTCCACAGGCGGGTGACCTGCACCGTCGACTTGAAATCCTTGGCCAGCGGCGTCGGCGGCTGGACGTTTTCCTTCTTGAAGGAATGGCAACCGGCGAGGGTTGCCAGCGAAGCCAGCGTGATCAACAGAAATCTTTTCATGCACCCTGCTTCCCGGCCACAGCCAGATCATCGATTTTCATCTGCAGCGCGCCGCGTTGCGGCGCCTCCTCGCCCAGTGCCGACATGGCAGCCTGATAGGCCTTGCGGGCTTCGTCTGGGCGTCCAAGCTTGACCAGCACATCACCGCGGAGTTCCTGCGCCAATCCCTGATAGCTGTCCGCCGGAATCTTGTCGAGGGTGGCCAGGGCCGCCTTGCCGTTGTCGCTGGCCATTTCCACCTGGGCCTTGCGCAACTGCGTGAGCGACTTCAGTGCCGGTTCGGTGGCATGGCTCTCGGCCCATTCCAGCGAGGCCTCGGCCTTGTCAAACTGCTTGGCCTCGACTTGCTGTTTCGCACGATCACTGACGGCGAACACGGCAAATGGCGACTTCGCGTAATCCTTCATCAGCTTATCGGTCAGCTGCGCGGCGGCATCGGTCTTGCCCGAGGCCTGCGCGATCTGAACCTGCTGATAGAGCTGGGAGGCCTCGGCCTCGTTGCCAGCCTGGTGCTTGCGCCACTGCTGCCATCCGAAGATGCCGACCAGACCGATCGCGATGCCGACGATGATCGACACACCATTCTCGCGCAGCCACTTCTGAACCAGCTCGCTCTGTTCGTACTTGTCGTATTCTTCAAATGCCATGCAATCACCATTCAAAAGGCCGCGCGCCCGCGGACGCGTGCAGAGGCCAGTGCGATAAATCAAGGGAAAAGCCGGTCACGTCCACTCGAGACCGAGTGGACGTCAGTGGGCAAGCATAACCGAAATGGCGCGCCCGAAGCGGCCCGGAATGGCGATCAGAGGCTGGCTGCGGAAGCCTTGCCGTCCTGCAAACGCACGCGGAAACGGGCCACGTTGGCCCGGCGGAAATCATCGAGGCCGATCGTGGCACCGTCGATCACCACCTGCGCACCGTTGGCGTTGCCGATGCGCACGTCCAGCGCCTGGCTGCTGTGGTAGGTCTTGCTGGTTCCGGCGGGAAGCAAGCCGTATTCCAGTCGCATGCCGTCCGCCTGCACCACTTCCACCCAGCTCGCCGAGGTAAGCGTCATGCTGAGGCTGTGATCGCCCGCGCCGGCTTCGACCACGGGCGGCGTCGGTCGTGCAGGCGTCAGGCTGCTGTTCTCCAGGCTGGGAAATGGCGCCATGGAGGCGAGCAGCGGCTGATCCTGCGCCGGCGGTGCGACCTGCTGTACCGGCGGCAGGATGTTGACGGGCGTCTGCCCGTCAGTCCTGGCAGCCTCGACGGCGGGCGCCTCGATCTGCGCTACCGGTGCTGCGTCAAGCGGGGCGAGATGGGTGAGATCCCGATCCAGCGTGCCGCGCACGCCCAGCCAGATCATTGGCACCACGATCACCGCGGTAAGCACGACGTAGGTGGCGGCCGTAGCGTAACGATCCAGCAGGAAGCGCGAATGCGAGATGCCACCCGTGGCTACCAAAGGTGTCTCGACCTGCCGGATGCGATCCAGTTCCACCTGGATCGATGCCTCGTTGATACCCAGATAGCGACCATATTTGCCGATATAGCTGGCCAGGTAGACCTTGGAATCAATGCCCTCGTGCTGATCACGCTCGAGCTGGCGCAGTATGCGAGCGGGCAACTTCAGCGTATGGGCACAGGCTTCCAGGTCCAGCCCGCGGGCTTCACGCGCCCCATGCAGGCGACTGCCGAAACTTACCGCGTGTGGGTCTGTGGGGGACACATCCATGTTGGGCAAATTGATACCGAACAATTCGGGCTTGTCAGAGCTCTGCCCGGTCGGCTGGGATTGCATGGAGGTCATTGGCGGGTCGTTGAATTCAGCGCCTGCGCCTGCTCCGAATCCGGGAACTGGCTCAGCAGTCGCTTGCTGTAAGTGAGGGCGCCTTCCTTATTGCCCAGACGTGTTTCGATGTCGTGCCCCAGTTTGAGTGACGCGGCCGTGGGCTGGCCCAGCGCATCGAACCGCTGGAGGAACGCCCTGGCGCGAAACGCATCCTTGTTCAGGTAAAGCGTATTTGCAAGCTGGAAGAGTGCCTCTGCATTACCCGGATTTCTTGCGATGGCGTCACGAAAACTCGCTTCACCCCCCGCAATGTCGTGGGCGCGAAGCTGGCAGACACCGGCATTGGTCAAGGCCACGTCCGGAGTCTGGTAGAACGGGTCGGCTATCGCCTTGCGGAAATACTGGTCCGCCTCGGCGATCTTGCCGGTATGGCAGAGGAAAACACCCAGGTTGTTGTTGGGTGCCCCCTTGTTCGGCTCCAGTGCAACCGCCTTGCGGTAATGCTCCTCGGCCTCGGGCAGCCTGTTGATGCGCTCGTAGATGACGGCGATCACGGTGTGGGCCGGCGCGTAGCGGGGATCGAACTGCAGCGCCTTGGTCACTTTTTCCAGGGCCGTCTGCAGGTCGCCCGAATTGAGGTAACGCTGGGCCAGTTCGGTATGGATGCGGGCGGCTTCCTGAGCCTGATCACTCTGGCTGCTCTGCGGCATGCTCTTGCCCAGCGAGCTGCTGTCGCTGTGCGTGGTGACGCATCCTGCCAATGGCAGCCAAAGGCTGAACAGCACTACCCGCTCAAACCGCATGCGATGTCCCCTCTTCCTGTCGCTTCTTGATGTCGGCGCTGCGCCGGGTACGATCGGCGACCTGGCCGGCCAGTTGGCCGCAGGCGGCGTCGATGTCGTCGCCGCGGGTCCTCCGCAGCATGGTCAAAATGCCGGCATTGAGCAACTGGGTCTGGAATTGGTGGATGTCGTTTGCATCCGAACGCTTGAACTGGGTGCCCGGGAAGGGGTTGAACGGAATCAGGTTGACCTTGCACGTGGGCAGCTTGCGCATCAGCTTGATCAGCTGCCGCACATGCTCGGGCTGGTCGTTGATGCCCTTCATCAAGGTGTATTCGAAGGTGATCGACGTGCGCGGCTTGCGCGCGACCCAGCGCTGGCAGGCAGCCAGCAGCTCGGCGAGCGGATAACGCTTGTTTATCGGCATCAGCTCGGTGCGCAGATCATCGTTGGCAGCATGCAGCGAGACAGCCAGCGACACGTCGATGGCGTCGGACAGCTGGTCGATCAGCGGCACCATGCCTGCGGTCGACAAGGTGACGCGCTTGGCGGCCAGGCCGAAGCCCAGGTCGTCGCGCATCAGCTTCATCGCCTTGAGCACGTTCTCGAAATTGGCCAGCGGCTCGCCCATGCCCATCATCACCACGTTGGTGATGCGACGGTTCTGGTGGGTCACGTTACCCAGGTACTTCGCCGCGACCCAGACCTGGCCGATGATCTCGGCGGTCGACAGGTTGCGATTGAAGCCCTGCGCCCCGGTCGAGCAGAACTGGCAGTTCAGCGCGCAACCGATCTGCGAAGAAACGCACAAGGTGCCGCGGGTCGGCTCGGGAATGTAGACCGTCTCGATCGCATTGCCCGAGTCCATGCCCAGCAGCCACTTGTGCGTGCCGTCAGTGGCGACCTTGTCCAGCAGGGTCTTCGGTGCACCGATGTAGCAGACCTCGGTGAGCTTGGCGCGCAGCGCCTTGCCCACGTCGGTCATGTTCTCGAAGTTGTCTTCCAGGTCGTGGTAGATCCACTTCATCACCTGCTCGGCGCGGTACGGCTTCTCGCCGATCTGCACGAAGAAATCGCGCAGGCCCTGCCGATCGAAATCGAGCAGGTTCACCTTGGTGTTACTGGCGACAACTTGGTTCAAGGAATGGCTCTTGTGAAGAGTGCGGCCACGGATGGCCGCTTTTTGATCTTCGCGTTCAAGGATGAACGCACAAATTAACGGCAAACTTCCGTGGCGGCGAAGAAATAGGCAATCTCCACCTTGGCGGTGTCGACGGCGTCGGAACCATGCACGGCGTTGGCGTCGATCGACTCGGCGAAGTCGGCGCGGATCGTGCCCGGCGCGGCTTCCTTCGGATTGGTCGCGCCCATCAGGTCACGGTGGGCCAGCACGGCGTTCTCGCCTTCCAGCGCGGAAATCATCACCGGGCCGGAGATCATGAATTCGACCAGCGCCTTGAAGAACGGGCGCTCGCTGTGCACGGCGTAGAAGCCTTCGGCTTCCTGGCGCGACAGCTGCTTCATCTTGGCGGCGACGATCTTCAGGCCGGCCTGTTCGAAACGTGCGTAGATCTGGCCGATGACGTTCTTGGCAACGGCGTCGGGCTTGATGATGGAAAGAGTGCGCTCCAGCGCCATACGGGTCTGCTCCGGAAAAACGGATGATTGGGAAAGGGATGGTCGCCAGTCGAGGCCGGCTGAGGCCAAATCTGTCAGAGATTGAGGATTTAGCTCACGAAATTGTGACAGATTCTAACCCATACGCAAGTCGCGGCGGGTTTGCAACAAACGATCGTTTGACGGCCGCGGAGCTGTCCGCGTATGCTCAAACGATCGTTTGAACCGGCCTCAGGCTGCTGGATGGTCCTCCCGTGAACAGCTCCGTTTCAACCAAGGACCGCATCCTGGGCGCCGCCGAGCTGCTGTTTGCCCAGCGTGGTTTCGAAGGCGCCTCGCTGCGCCAGCTGACCACCAATGCCGGGGTGAACCTGGCCGCCGTCAATTACCACTTCGGTTCGAAGGAAAAGCTGGTCGAGGAGGTGTTCCGTCGCCGCCTCGACGCGCTGAACGAAAGCCGACTGGCCGCACTGGCGCAGGTCGCCGGCGCGCCCGAGACCACCCTGGAAGACGTGCTCGAAGCCTTCATCCGCCCGGCGCTCGACCTTTCCCACGACGACAGCGGCGCCCTGTTCATGCGCGTGCTGGCCCGCGCCTTCGCCGAACACGACGACACCCTGCGCCAGTTCCTGTCCGCCAACTACGGCCATGTCATGCGCCAGTTCACCGCCGAGTTCGCCCGCCTGCTGCCCCAGTTGAGCAAGCAGGAGCTGTACTGGCGCATCGATCTGGTGACCGGCGCGCTGACCCACGCGATGTCCGGCTTCGGCATGATCCAGCGCAAAAGCGATGTCAGCGAGAACGCCCATCGCGAACAGACCGCCCTGCACCTGATCCGCTTCGCCGTGGCCGGTCTCAGCCACCCCTGAATTCACCTGTCCCACCTCTTGCACGTTTGGAGAAGCCAATGACTGCTGCATCCTCCCCCACCCCCGGCTTGCGCATCCGCAAGGCCGCCGTGCTGGGCGCCGGTGTCATGGGCGCGCAGATCGCCGCGCACCTGACCAACGCCGGCGTCGAAACCGTGTTGTTCGACCTGCCCGCGAAAGAAGACCCCAAGAGCGGCATCGCGCTGAAGGCGATCGCCAACCTGGCCAAGCTGTCACCCGCCCCGCTGGCCGACAAGGCGCTGGCCGCCTCGATCATCCCGGCCAACTACGACGATGATCTCGACCACCTGAAGGACGTCGACCTGGTGATCGAGGCGATTGCCGAGCGGATGGACTGGAAGCTCGACCTGTACAAGAAGATCGCCGGCCACCTGTCGAAGACCGCGATCATCGCCTCCAACACCTCGGGCCTGTCGATCAACACGCTGGCCGACGCGCTGCCCGAGGAAATGCGCCATCGCTTCTGCGGCGTGCACTTCTTCAACCCGCCGCGCTACATGCACCTGGTCGAGCTGATCCCGACCAGGCTCACCGACAAGAGCGTGCTGGACGGCCTCGAAGCCTTCCTCGTCACCACCGTCGGCAAGGGCGTGGTGATCGCCAAGGACACCCCGAACTTCATCGGCAACCGCATCGGCGTGTTCTCGATGCTGTCGGCGATGTACCACACCGACCAGTTCAAGCTCGGCTTCGACACCGTCGACGCGCTGACCGGCCCGGCGCTGGGCCGTCCCAAGAGTGCCACCTACCGCACCGCGGACGTGGTCGGCCTGGACACCATGGCCCACGTCATCAAGACCATGGCCGATACCCTGCCCGATGATCCTTGGCACAAGTACTTCAAGGCGCCGGTGTGGCTGGCCGGCCTGATCGACAAGGGCGCGCTGGGCCAGAAGACCGGCGGCGGCTTCTACAAGAAGGTCGGCAAGGACATCGTCGTACTGGACGTGGCCAAGCAGGATTTCCGCCCCTCCGAGCAAAAGCCCTCCGACGAAGTCGCCGCGATACTGGCGATCAAGGACCCGGCCGAGAAGTTCGGCAAGCTGCGCGCCTCCAGCGACCCGCAGGCGCAGTTCCTGTGGGCCAGCTTCCGCGACCTGTTCCACTACAGCGCCTACCACCTGGCCGACATCGCCGACACCGCCCGCGACGTCGACTTCGCGATTCGCTGGGGCTACGGCTGGAAGCTCGGTCCGTTCGAGACCTGGCAGGCCGCCGGCTGGCAGCAGATCGCCGAATGGATCAACGAAGACATCAAGGCCGGCAAGGCGATGAGCAACGCGCCCCTGCCCGCCTGGGTCACCGACGGCCGCAAGGGCGTGCACGGCAAGGACGGTTCGTATTCGGCCAGCGCCAACGCCGACAAGCCGCGTTCGCAGCACCCGGTGTACCAGCGCCAGCTGTTCCCCGATCCGATCCTGGGCGAGAAGTTCGACACTGGCAGCACCGTGTGGGAGAACGACGGCGTGCGCCTGTGGACGCTGGGCGACGACGGCATCGGCATCATCTCGTTCAAGACCAAGATGAACACCGTCAACGACCACGTGCTTGACGGCATCCAGCACGCGATCAAGCTGGCCGAGGAAAAGCTCAAGGCCGTGGTGATCTGGCAGACCGGCGAGCCGTTCTCCGCCGGCGCGGACCTGAAGGGCGCGCTGGGCCTGCTGAAGGATGGCAAGTTCGACGACTTCGAGCACATGGTCGCCAACTTCCAGCGCACCAGCATGGCGATCAAGCACGCTCTGGTTCCGGTGGTTTCCGCCGTGCGCGGCATGGCCTTCGGCGGCGGCTGCGAATTCCAGATGCATTCGGCGCGCACCGTCGCAGCGCTGGAAAGCTACATCGGCCTGGTCGAGGCCGGCGTCGGCCTGCTGCCCGCCGGTGGCGGCCTGCATGAGCTGGCGATCCGCGCGGCGAAGGCCAATCCGGCCGATCCGTTCGAGGAGCTGAAGAAGGTGTTCGAGACGGTGGCGATGGCCAAGGTCTCCGCCAGCGCGTTCGAGGCGAAGAACCTCGGCCTGCTGCGCGACGGCGACGTGGTCGTGTTCAACGCCTATGAACTGCTCTACGTGGCCAAGCAGGTGGCCAACGCGCTGGCCGAATCCGGCTACCGCCCGCCGCTGCCCGCCAACGCCATCCCGGTCGCCGGCGATGTCGGCACCGCCACCTTCAAGGCCTCGCTGGCCAACCTGCAGGCCGGCTACTTCGCCTCGCCGCACGACATCGACATCGCCACGCGCATCGCCGACACCTTGTGCGGCGGCGTGATCGAACGCGGCTCGACCGTCGACGAGGAATGGCTGCTGGCGCTGGAGCGCAAGCACTTCGTGGAGCTGGCCAAGACCGAAAAGACCCAGGCCCGCATCGCCCACACCATGACCACCGGCAAGCCGCTGCGCAACTAGTTGCGCAGGGAATTAGGGAATGGGAAATAGGGAATCGGAAGAGCCAAAAACCCACCCCATCGCACACAGAACCTTTTTGAATTCAGCAAGGCCGGGAACACGAAAGAGCTTGGGCATCGCACCTATTCCCCATTCTCTATTCCCCATTCCCGGCTTTCGGAGAAAGCCAAAATGACCAAGCAAGTGCAAGACGCCTACATCGTCGCCGCCACCCGCACCCCGGTCGGCAAGGCGCCGCGCGGCGTATTCCGCCACACCCGCCCGGACGACATGCTCGCCCACGTGATCCGCAGCGTGATGGCGCAGTACCCGGGCATCGACCCGCACCGCATCGGCGACGCCATCATCGGCTGCGCCATGCCCGAGGCCGAGCAAGGCATGAACGTGGCGCGCATCGGCGTGCTGCTGGCTGGCCTGCCCCACACTGTGCCCGGCGTCACCATCAACCGCTTCTGTTCCTCTGGCCTGCAGGCCGTGGCGATGGCCGCCGACCGCATCCGCCTGGGCCTGGACGACCTGATGCTTGCCGGCGGCACCGAAAGCATGAGCATGGTGCCGATGATGGGCCACAAGATCGCGATGAATCCCGCGATCTTCCAGGACGAGAACATCGGCATCGCCTACGGCATGGGCATCACCGCCGAAAACGTGGCCAAGCAGTGGAAGGTCAGCCGCGAGCAGCAGGATGCGTTCGCCGTCGAAAGCCACCGCCGCGCTTTGGCCGCCCAGGCCGCCGGCGAATTCGACGACGAGATCAGCCCGTTCGCGCTGGACGACCACTACCCCAACCTCGCCACCCGCCAGATCGTCACCGACAGCCGCACCATCAGCGCCGATGAAGGCCCGCGCGCCGGCACCACGATGGAAGTGCTGGCCAAGCTGAAGACCGTGTTCCGCAACGGCCAGTTCGGCGGCACCGTCACCGCCGGCAACTCCAGCCAGATGTCCGACGGCGCCGGCGCCGTGATGCTCGCCAGCGAAAAGGCCATCAAGGAATACAACCTGCAGCCGCTGGCCCGCTTCGTCGGTTTCTCCGTCGCCGGCGTCCCGCCCGAAGTCATGGGCATCGGCCCCAAGGAAGCGATCCCGAAAGCGCTCGCGCAAACCGGCATCAGCCAGAATCAGCTCGACTGGATCGAGCTCAACGAAGCGTTTGCCGCCCAGGCGCTGGCCGTGATGGGCGACCTCAAGCTGGACCCGAGCAAGGTCAACCCGCTCGGCGGCGCCATCGCGCTCGGCCATCCGCTCGGCGCCACCGGCGCGGTGCGCATCGCCACGCTGGTGCACGGCATGCGTCGGCGCAAGCAGAAGTACGGCATGGTGACGATGTGCATTGGTACCGGCATGGGTGCGGCAGGAATCTTCGAAGCGCTGTAATCGCCTGACCGAAAAACGAACGGCGCCGTAGCGATACGGCGCCGTTTCCGTTTCCAGCCAAGGCGGGGCAGCGGAAAACCGCAGGTGCCCTCAGCGCCGCCGTCGCGCCGACGCCGGGCTGTCGTTCGCATGCGTCGACCACAGCCGGCGCAGCTGGCGTGCCGAACCCAGCCCGGCACGTTCGGCGGCGCGTTCCACGCTGTCCCCGGTGGCCAGCGCCTGACGGGCGAGTGCGAGGCGCAGGCGGGCGTGGTAGGTGTTGATCGACATGCCGCTGGCTTCGCGGAAATGCCGCGTGAGGCTGCGCACGCTCAGGTGACCGATGTCGGCCAGCCGCGCCAGCGGCCATTCCTGGGCCGGCGCCCTGGCCAGCGCATCCTGCACGTGGTGGATCGCCGTGTTCATGTGGTTGCGCCCTTCCAGCCACGGCGACAGCGCGGGATCGCCCGACGCGCGCCGCATGTAGACGGCCATCTCGCGCGCCACCGCGGCAGCCAGCCGCGACGAGCCGAGACCCGCGATGAGATGCAGGGCCAGGTCGATGCCGGCGGTGATGCCCGCGCTGGTGTACACCTTGCCATCCTCGACGAACACGCGGCTGTCCAGCACCTCGGCGGTCGGCGCGAGTTCACGCAGCGTGTCGAGCAGGCTGTGATGGGTGGTACAGCGGCGGCCGTGCAGCAAGCCCGCGGCGGCGGCCAGCAACGCGCCCGAGCACACGCACGCAAGCCGCCGGCCGTGGCCGCCATGCCGCTGCAGCCATGCGACCAGGGCCTTGCTGGCGGGCGAGGACAACACCTGCTCACCACTGCCGGTGGCGCCGCACACCACGATCATGGCGTGATCATCCAACTGCGCCGGCAGCGGCTCGATGCCGAGGAGTCCCACGCCCAGCGCCGTCGTGGCAGCCTCGCCGTCCGCGATCGGTGCCAGCAGGCGCAGGCGCACCGGCAAACCCATCGAGGCGGCGATGCGGAACGCGTCGGCCGCGCCGGCGAGATCCAGCAGGATCAGCGCCGGCGGCAGCACGAAGCACACCTCAGTGATCGGCGAGGACGTCATCGACGGTGCGGATGCGGGCAAAGCGTCCATCCAGAACCAGTTCCGTGCGCTGCTTGATGTCCTGCGCATCGTAGTGGCTTCCGCTGCCGGCGTGGATCATCGGAAACGTCAGCGTCGCCTCGGTCACGTAGTCCACCGCAAAGCCGAGATCCGAGGCCACCCGCGCGGTGGTCTCGCAGCACTGCTCGGTGCGGATGCCGCTGACGATCACCCGCCCGATGCCGCGCTCGCGCAGCCAAGCCTCCAGGCTGGTGCCGGTAAACGCGTTGTGCACCTGCTTGCGAAACACTACGTCGTGCGCGTCCGGCACCCACGCCATCGGCGTCACCAGGCCCGACGCCGGTGAGAAGTGTCCATCGCTCTCTTCGTGCAGGATGCGCACGACCGGCCAGTCGCGCGCTGCCGCCGCGTCGATCAGCTTCAGCAGGTTCTGGCGGAACACCGGCACATCGTCCTCGCGCCAGTACGGCGCATGCAGGAACGATTGTTGTACGTCGATGACCAGCAAGGCGGGGGTATCGGACATGGGGCGACTCCTTCGTTGGGGGAAGTCGTCACTTTAGGAAGCCGGGCCGACCGCCGACGAGCACCGCGCCGGACCATGAGCGGACCGATCCGGCCACGCCCGTCGCCAAACGATGTCAGGACCACGAAGGTCTTCATGGACGTATTCTCCAGCGCGCCTTTCGGAGATGACACTGCGAGCCTGCCGCCGGACTTGACGGCCGCCGACGTGGAGTCTGAACATCCGATGCACTGATTACGAACCCAGGCCAGGAAGCTCCGCCCATGCGCATCCACGGCACACTGACCAAGTGGAATGACGACAGGGGATTCGGCTTCATCGAGACGGCGGCGAGCACCAAGGAACTCTTCGTCCACATCTCTGCCTTTCCGCGGGACGGTATCCGACCCCGCATTGGCGAACTCGTATCCTTCGAGACCGACTTGCGCCCCGACGGCAAGCATCGGGCCGTGCGCGTCATGCGCCCCGGCAGCAGAGCTGCATCGCACCGCCATCACCTCCCACGGCCATCCTCGACACGGCGAAACCCGCTCGTGGCCATAGCCAGCGTAGCGGCGATCGGCGTCATTGGCTGGTACAGCTACACACGGCTAGCCCAGAGCAGCACGCCTTCTCCGATACAGGCAGCATCCGTCGTTCCATCCATTCCCGCGTCTCCCGCGCCAACCTTCTCTTGCGACGGCCGCACCCGGTGCTCACAAATGACCTCGTGTGCCGAAGCCACCTTTTTCATCAAACAGTGCCCCGGCACGCAAATGGATGGCGACGACGACGGGACACCTTGTGAGAGCCAATGGTGTACGGGTGGCGAGGCCGACTGAGCATGAAGAAGAACGGGCCCTTCGGGGCCGTTCCTCATTACGGGTGTAGCAACCACCGGTCGATCTAGATACCGTCCGAGGCCGGCGCGGCGTGTGGTTGCCGCCGCCTTTTGCCTGGCGCTTCGCTGTGTCCGGCAGCCACACAGCACAGGTCACGGGCGGTGATCGACCAATGCTGCATGGTCATCCATTTTCCCCGGATTAGCGATGAAGCACGGACCTATCGCATGTGAACAAAGGGGCCCGATCAAATTCACGGCCCCACTTCTTGTGCGGCCTCGCCACCCCCTTGCCCACGCCATGCAATGGCACCGCAAGGCGGACAACATTGTCACCGATGTCGCCCCTAATACCCCGAGCTGTATCCCGGTATCGGCAGGAAGTAGCGCGCCCAGTTCTTGAATTCGACGGGGAGATCGTTGGCGCTCAGCAGCCACCAGTTCGGCCATGCGACGCAGGTGGCGCATTGGTCGGGCACGGCGTTGATCGCCGCCTGTGTCAGTCCGGGGCCTCCCAGCGGGAACAATCCCTTCTTTGCCTTCAGCTGCGCGGAGGCAATCAGGTAGTAAGGCGGGCCTCCGGCCGGCAGGTGACCATGATGGCTATAGACCGTGTCAACCACCAGCCAGCCGGCTTGGCCGGAGTTTTCGACCAGCAGCGTGCTCTTGGCCCGCTTGAGGTCGAACCACATGATGTCGGTCTTGTTGGCGAAGCTGGGGACGTTGCAGGTGGCGTCGGTGAAATTGCCATCGGGCCCCTTGCTGAAGGAGTGATTGGTGAATTTCAGCGCTTGGATCGTGGCGAAGTCCTGCGTCACCGTGCGGACATTGCCCATCCATGCCGCGTCGAACGTGGATGATCCGGGAAGCGTGACGAAGGTCTTGTCGGTGGAGGCGTTCAACACCTCGTTGTCCTTGAACCCCAGGATGTGCCAGGCGAGCTGCCGCGCCACGGTGTTGAAGATTCCGCAATTGCAGGATTTCGCCAGGTTGGTACCGTCCAGCAACGGTATGCCGCCGGTGCCGGCTCCAGGGATCGCCGGGGGCTTGCCCGGGGCGATGGGCCCGCTATGCGAGGTCGAGCCGTTGTTTCCGGCCGTATCTATCCAGACCCAGTTGTTGGCTCGCGCATAACGCCACAGATTCGCGTTCAAGTTGTGCCAAAGAGTGGTCTTGTTGGCGATATCGGCCAGAGGGTGGCCGGGCATGTTGACGATGTGGGCGGCAGGTTTGCCCGTCCAGCCATAAGCAGCAAGCAGTGTGTCGATAACCGGTTGTGAAGGCATGCCCATCAACTCCCTTGGTGGTCGATCGAAAGAGGAACCGGAGAAACCCGGCCCGAGTCGGATGCTTCTGTCACTTGCGTAAAGGCGAATGCCTTCCCGTTCCCGCGGCATTACGCGGCACGGAACCTGGAATCGGGGCACCTGTCACCTGCAATCGCCGTGTTCGTTCACGCCTCGTGCGAGGGGATCGAAATGAAAGGTGGTGAAGCTGCAAGGTCCGCGGCCTAGATGCCAGCGAAACGGCCGGTGATGGCAAACGGATTCGCAGGGCAGGCCTGTCGCGGTCGACAAGCACGTAATGGCACTCCAGCATCTGTCCTGCTGCCGTCGTGGCGGCATCGCAGATGATGGTGGCGACGATCGGCCCGCGTTCCATGGTCATCCATTCCCCCCGGAATCCGGTCGAGGATAGCGCAAAAAATCGGGACGGCCGGCAAACCGGCCTCGCGTCTGACGGTTCGCGTGCCCCGCCTTGCGGGTATAGTTCGACGGGCATGGCGGGTGTCCTGCCCGGCCACGAATCCAAGGGGAAAAGTCATGGGTCTTTTTCAGGCAGTGGCGGGATCGATCGGCGGCACGCTGGCCGATCAGTGGAAGGATTTCTACACGATTCCGGACGGCCTGCCGTCGACGGCGGCGCTGTTCGCGGCAGTGCCTCAGGGCAGCAATGCCGGGCGCGGTTCGAACACGCACGGTTCGTCGAACATCATCACCAACGGTTCGAAGATCGTCGTTCCCGAGGGCTACGGCCTGTTGCTGTTCCAGGACGGCAAGATCACCGGTTTCGCCGCCGAGCCGGGCGGCTACGAGTGGAAATCGGACGACCTCAACTCGACCTCGATCTTCACTGGCGGCGGCTTCGTCGATGCGCTGATCAAGCAGAGCTGGGAGCGCTTCAAGTTCGGCGGCCAGCCGGGTTCGCAGCAGGCGGCGTTCTTCGTCTCGTTGAAGGAACTGCCGGACAACCGCTTCGGCACGCAGTCGGAAATTTACTGGGACGACGCCTTCCTCAACACCCAGGTCGGCGCGGTGACGCGCGGTTCGTACACGCTGAAGATCGTCGACCCGATCCTGTTCGTGAAGAACTTCGTGCCGGCCTCGTATCTGCAGCCGGGCAAGGTGTTCGATTTCACCGACATCGACAACGCCGCGGCCAGCCAGCTCTTCAACGAGGTGGTGGGTTCGCTCGCCCCGGCTTTCAGCCTGTATTCGAACGACGGCAACAAGGAACACCGCATCACCAAGCTGCAGCAGGATTCGCTGGGCTTCGCCAAGAGCCTGTCCGATGCGGTGGAAAGCGCCTACCAGTGGAAGTCCGATCGCGGCCTGGCCATCGTCAAGACCGCCATCGTCTCCATCGAGTACGACGCGAACACCCGCGAACTGCTGAAGACGGTGCAGCGCGCCGATGCGCTGTCCGGCGCCCGCGGCAATTCCAACTTGCAGGCCAGCGTCGCCGCCGGCATGCAGGCGGCCGGCGAGAACGGTGGCGCGGCGGGCATGATGGGCATCGGCATGGCGTCGGGCATGATGGGTGGCATCGGTGGTTTGCAGCAGCCGGTGGCGCCAGCCGCACCGGCGGCCGACGACCCGATCGCCAAACTGAAGAAGGCCAAGGAGATGCTCGACCTCGGCCTGATCTCCCAGGCCGATTACGACGCGGCAAAGGCCAAGGCCCTCGGCCTGTAAACGGCGAACGGCGCTCACACCATGAACACCACCATTCCCCCGCTGCCGCCGGGACCGCCGCCTACCGGCCCCGGTTCGCCGCAGGATGTGCCGCCGCCACACGGCAGCTTTCCGATCGACCCGGCCACCCTGCCCCCGCCGATCCGCGACGAGTTGCAGGCGCCCGACCCGACCGCCATCGACACCGCCGCCGACGAGCTCAAGGACGGCCTCAACCGTTGCCCGAAATGCGGTTCGACCGAGATCCGGCAACGGCCCGGCACCGACCTGCTGATCTGCATGTATTGCCGTCACGAATGGCATGGCGAAGGCGTCGAGGAGGCCTTCGGACTGGGCGAGGGCATCGACCAGTTGCAGGGCACGGTGATCGCTTCCGGTGCGCAGGACATCAAGGCCGACACGGCCAGCCTGATGACCTTCAAATGCCCCGGCTGCGGCGCCGAGGTCACGATCAATACCACCAACGCGATGACCGCGCGTTGCCACTGGTGCCGTCACGTGTTCGGCGTCAACGAGCAGGTGCCGAACGGTGCGGTGCCCGACGCGGTGTTGCCCTTCCACATCAAGAAGGACGACGCGGTGGCGCGCATCCGCCAGTTCGTGGACAAGCGCCGACTGTTCGCGCTGAAGGCCTTCAAGGAACAGTTCACGCCCGAAAACGTCGTTCCCGTCTACCTGCCGTACATGATCGTCGACGGCAATGTCAGCGCCAGCGTCGCTGGCCAGGGCGAGATCAAGACGCGCGAATACACCAGCGACAAGAAGACCTATTACGACGCCGACGTCTACCGGCTGGATCGGCAGGTGGACTTCACCGTGGACGACCTGCCGCTGGAATCCTCCAGCGAGCGCGGCAACCTGGACACGCGCACCAACACCAACAACATCATCAACACCATCCTGCCGTTCGACACCAAGAACGCGGTGAAGTGGAACGCGTCCTACCTGACCGGCATCACCTCGGAAAAGCGCGACCTGGACGTGGAAAAGCTGCGCCCGCACCTGGAAGACGAGCTGCTGTCGATCGCCCGCGCTCGGGTCGAAATGTCCGTGGCCCGCTACGATCGCGGCGTGCGCTGGGAACAGGAACAGCTCAGCGTGCATGGCACGCGCTGGGTGTCGATGTACCTGCCGGTGTGGCTGTACTCCTATCACCAGCCAGGCCCCAACGGCGGCATGCTGCACTACATCGCGGTGAACGGTCGCACCGGCGAAACCATGGGCAGCGTACCGGTGCAGCAGTGGAAGCTGCTCACGGCCGCGCTCACCGTCGGCACGTTTCTCGAAGCCATTGCACTCTTTCTCGTGGGGCATTCGTCATGAGCGACGACAGTGGATTGTGGCTGCTGGCATTGGGACCGGCCGGGGCAGCGGGCCTGTACTGGACCCTGTACCGGTATTACCGCAACACCGACAAGTCACACGACTTCGAACACGAGACGGCCGTGGTGGCCAAGCCCGTGACCGGCTCGGAACAGAAGATCGACGAGGTGAAAGGCACGCGTGACTCGCGCATCCGCGGCGACAATGTGCACGCCTACCGCAAGCGCGTGCAGCGGGTGCCAGGCGGCTCCGGATAAGGGCGCCAGCAAGCATCGACGTGCCCCGGCGTTGCCGGAACCACGACGTCTCGAAACACGTACACTTTTGGGCATCCATACGGCACAGGAGCGGCGGACATGGGTATCGGCATCGGCATGCGGGGCACTGACCTTCGGAAGTTCCTGATGGTGGCGCGGGAACGCAACGTCATCCTGCTGGTGCGCCACACCAACGAGGATTCGCTGCGCTACGTCTGCGTGCCCGGCTACTACCCCAAGCCGGCCCTGATCAAGGCCAAGACCGCCGACCTCAACCCGCCGGCTGTCGTGCGTTCGGTCGGCGGCCGCATGGTGAGACAGGAGTACGTCATCGCCGGACTGGTGGTGCATCCGGGCATGCATCCCGGGGCGTACAAGCCGGCCAAGCTGCAGAAGGCGACGGACGCCTGGCACGACGGCATGCATTACCTGGCGGAAAACATGCCGGCCACGGGCGATCCACAGCGTCCGGAGAGCTGGGCCGCCTGGGGCGTGGGCCGCGTCGTTGCCTGTTCGGCCGAGTGGCGCTGGCGCGTCGACGTCGACCCCGCCTCCCGCCACTACGGCTGCCTGCAGCTGAACCATGCCGGCAAGGGCTGGGTCTACATCCACGGCGACTACGACCTCAAGGACGTGATCGTCCGCGGCAACGAGACCGACAACCGGCGCCACGAAGGCCAGCTCCACGGCGTCAAGAACTTCACCCCGCTGCTCACGAACATGGAGTTCGAACGCATCCGCGTCTCGCTGAACCAGCTGATCGGCACCGACATGGTGCAGCATGGCGCGGAGGCGCAGTTCGCCTGGCACGGCGACGAGCCGATCACGGTCGCGTTCCCGGACTGGAGAATCCTGCTGTTGACCGACGCCACGACGGTGCAGCGATGGTATGAAGACCTGAACCGGTCCGTGCTGGCAGACAAGGGCCTCGACTACGCACGCGACCGCTCGCGGATGTTCCACTTCGGGCCGCACGGCATGTTCGCCCCCGGTGCCATACCGGCGTCGAGCTGGGGCTAGACAGGGGCCAACGCCGCGCCTGGAACACGCGCCTCACTTTCGAAGCAAGGCACGTCCGCCCGCCGCTACAGCCACGAAGTCGTACACCGACAGCAGGTTCGCGACCTGGAACGACAGCTTCACCCAGTATCAGCAGCAGGTCGGCAGGCGTTTTGCGCAGACCGACAAGCGCATCAGCCAGGTCGGCGCGATGGGCACTGCGATGACCCAGATGGCGGTCAACGCATCCAATGGCAGTGGCCCGAATGGACGCATCGCGATCGGCATGGGCGCGCAAGGAGGCCAGGGCGCGGTATCAATCAGCTATGGCAAGCGTGTCGGCGACCACGGCTCGTTCTCGCTGGGTGCCAGCTTCAGTCGCGGTGAGTCCAGCGCCGGCGCCGGCTTCGGCTTCGACCTGTAAGCGCTTCGGGGGAATGTACGGAACGGCGCGGGCAGCCGTGTCGTTCCGTACGCCCTCTTGCCCGCTGATCCGAATGACCAGCAGCCGGCCCGAAGCAGCGCAGCGCGCCAGTCGCGTGGAATTCACGGCCCGCTTCGCACAGTACGCCGACGGTCACGAACGAGGCTGCAAAGCCGGGGTCGGCGCGTAACGCAAAGGCAGGTGCACATGCGGTATCTCATCAAGGCGGTCGGATCGGCCTTGCTCGGCCTGGCGCTGGCGGCTTGCTCGCCGCCGGCACCGGTGGTCAAGCCGGTGTCGAAGGCGTTGCCGCCCACCGTGAGCACGCCGGCGGCGCGCTACGTGCACGCCGAGGCGGACAAGCATCAGGAGCAATCCGGTTTTCGTCTGCTGATGCGCAGCACCAATGCGCTGATGAGCCGCGTGGCACTGGCCGACCATGCGCAGCACTCGCTCGACCTGCAGTACTACATCTTCGACAACGACGCGACCGGACGACTGATGGCGCAGCGGCTGCTGGCCGCGGCCGATCGCGGCGTGCGCGTGCGCCTGCTGGTGGACGACATCAACGCCAGCCAGGCGATCGACCTGTTCGACGCGCTGGACACCCATCCGAACATCGAGGTGCGCCTGTTCAATCCGTTTGCCACGAAGAGTCCATCGCTGCTGTCCAGGGCCACCCAGTTCCTGCTCGACACGCACCGGCTCAACCGCCGCATGCACAACAAGTCGTTCATCGCCGATGGCAACGTGGCGATCGTGGGCGGTCGCAATATCGGTGATGCGTACTTCGATGCCGGCGAGAACACCAACTTCCGCGACCTCGACCTGATCGCGATCGGACCGGTGGTGAACCAGGCCTCGCACGCGTTCGACGAATACTGGAACTGCGACGCGGCCTATCCGGTGAAGGCGTTCCACGGCAAGCACGCCGATCACCACGACCTGGCGAAGCTGCGGGTGGAGCTGGCCCACGATGCGCGCGTGTTCGCGCAATCGGACTATGCGCAGGCGACGCTGGACGCCCTGCCCCACGGCGCATCCGCCGATCGTCCGGGCAGCTGGTTCTGGGGGCCGGCCACGCTGGTGGCCGACCAGCCGTCCAAGATCGAGGCCGGGCCCGACCAGCCGCAGTTGCGCATCGGTCCGGACATCAAGGCGATGACCGATGCCACGCAGCACGAACTGCTGCTGATCTCGCCCTACTTCATTCCCGGCGAGCGTGGCTCGGCGTATCTGGACGCGCTGGCCAGGCGCGGCGTGACGGTCAAGGTACTGACCAATTCGCTCGCCTCCAACGACGAGCCGATCGTGTACTCGGGCTACTCGCGCTATCGCCGCTCGCTGCTGGAAAGCGGCGTGCAACTGTTCGAACTGCAACCGGCCACGGGCGCGTCGCAACCGGCCACCTCCGGCGGCACCTCGTCCGGTGTCAGCCTGCACGCCAAGGCCATCGTGGTGGATCGACAGAAGGTGTTCATCGGCTCGATGAACATGGACGCGCGCTCGAAACTGCTCAACACCGAGATGGGCATCATCGTCGACTGCCCGCCGCTGGCCGCCGCGGTGACCGAGTTCTTCGACACCGCCACCTTGCCCGAGTACGCCTACCGCGTGTCGCTGAAAGCCGACGGATCGGCGCACGGTGCCATGCAATGGCAGGCCACCGAACACGGCAAGCCGGTGACCTACGACCACGACCCCGGCGTTACCGCCAGCCGTCGGGTCGAGGTACAGATGCTCAAGCTGCTGCCGCTGGAGAGCCTGCTCTAGCGTGTCGGAAGGTCACGCCCCACCTGTGGGGTGGAGATGTTCCGCAACGCAAGTCCGGCGTCTTCCGACGCCGGACTTGCCGGGAATGACCGCATGGCCAGCCGCACGCATCACGATCGAAGCACGCTGACGAGACCATCGGCATTTACCCCGGACGATGCATCAGGACTTGTCTGCGAGCTTGCCGCATTCACCCTTGGCGCAATCGAAATCGACCTTGATGCCGCCGCCGGCACGAACGGTCACATTGGTGTGCTTGACCACGGCTTGTCCGTTCTCTTCGAGCGTCACGACGTAGACACCGGCCGGAACCATCTTGACCTTGTAGCGGCCTTTGGAATCGGCGTGAACCCGACGCTGCAGACCATTGACGTCGCTATGAACCACGATGCTGTCGCCCGCCGGTGCGACGCCGAAAACGGTGCCGGCCGTGGACTGCGCATGGACCGCCATCGATCCTGCCACACCGCACAGGGCGACGGCGGCGGAAATGGCCAGGCTGCGTGCGAAAGAGGAGCGACGCTGCGAATGCTTGTTCGAAAGGACATTGCTGTTGTTCATGAGATTTCCTGATGCCTGATTAGAGCCTTGGGGCACGAACGCCGCCAGAAATCAGGCAGCCCGCTCGTGGGGGAGTTCTGGACGTCCGCGCATTACCTGTCCGGCACGCGACGGACTGTCGGGTGCAAGCCGGGTTTCACTCGTCGTCTGCTGCCATCGGTTGAAGCGCGGATGTCACTTGCCCGATGGCTGTGCAAGCCTACGACGGCAAGGCGCGCTTGCCGAAGGGCCAGAGGTCATAGGTCAACCCATCTGACGAACAGGATGACAAGGCCCGCCGCGGAACGATCGTGGCTGGCCCACCAGGTCAGCTCAGCATTTCGGCCGGGCGCGATACGCACCCGGGTTCATGCCCATCACGGTGCGGAAGCGGTGATTGAACGTGGACAGATCACTGAATCCGGCCTCGAAGGCAATGCCGGAAATGGATGTGGTGGAGTCGCGCAACTGAACGGCGGCGCGGTGCATGCGTGTGCGCAACACGTACTGATGCGGGGTCATGCCCACCACGCGACGGAACACCCGCAGGAAGTGCCAGGGGCTGAGGCCGGCTTCGCGGGAAAGCTCGCCCAGCGTCAGGCTGTCGTCGGCCAGTTGCGCATCGGCTTCGATACGGCGTACGGCATCCGATACGCGCTGGACGTCGTGGCGGCCAAGGCGGCCCGATCGTGGGCACAGCTCGGCATCCACATGCAGCGCGATGCCCGCCAGATCGATGGCGATTTCCTCCAGCGCGGCGGCATTTTCCTGTCGGGCAGATTCCAGTCGGGCCAGGAGCCGCGTCAGCGACGCCACAGGCGGCACATGCGAGTGGCCGAATGTGGCCTTGCGTACGCCGGGCATGGCGGCTACCAGGTTTTCCCAGCAGGCCGGGGTGAAATGGAAGGACAGACAGTGATCGCCGGTGCCGTGTTCGTGTCCGCATTCAAAACACTGGCCATGGTTGCCGAGCAGCAACGACCCGGGCGCCAGCAGAGCATCACCCTGACCGCTGCGATACAGAAAGGTCCCGGCGAGGACCGCCGCGATGGAGACTGTCTCATGGCGCTCCTCGAACGCACGATCGCGCGGCCCGGCGCTGCAGATCACCTCCTGCACACTCCAGCCATTGCCGCTGGCCAATGTTGTTGCCTCTATCGTCACCGGGGAACAGGCCTTTCCGTCGAACAGCAATTTTTCCCAAGCCGCCAGTTGCAGTCACGTCGATGATGCTGCCACCGACCATCATCGGAGTCACCCATGATCGACCACCTGTCCATCGGCGTCCGCGACATCACGCGTGCCAGGGCCTTCTACGACGCCGCATTGCAGCCGCTGGGCTATCGCTGTCTAAGTGCGGATGCAACCTCGCTCGGCTACGGCGCGACTTCGGTGGCGTTCTGGGTGCTGCGCAGCGAGGCACCGGTTCCGGCCAACGACGCCTCGGGGTTGCACATCTGCCTGCTGGCTCCCAGCCGCACCAGCGTTGATGCCTTCCATGCCGCTGCGCTCGCTCATGGCGGGCGCGACAACGGGGGACCTGCGCTTCGGACGGATTACAGCCCGAATTATTACGCCACGTTCGTGAGCGACCCTGACGGCTACCGCATCGAGGCGTATTGCGGCAGCTCTGCGTGACTGACTGCAGCGGGACGGCATCATCCAGTCCAACGAGGAGAACCCCTTGGCAACCGTACGCAAGGACATCATCACCACAGCCCATCCCGACGATGCATGGGATGCAATCCGCGACATCGGTGCGCTGCATACGCGCCTGGTGCCCGGCTTCGTCATCGACACCTGTCTCGAACCCGGTGCGCGGCGGGTCACCTTTGCCAATGGCCAGTGCGTGCGCGAGCCGATCATCACCCTGGACGAGTGCAGCCGTCGACTGGTGTGGTCGGCCGAAGGTGTGGGCGCCACGCACTACAACGCCTCCGCCCAGGTGGTGGCCGAACCGGATGCCACTCGTGTGGTCTGGCTGGCGGATTTCCTGCCCGACGATATCGGTGGCGCGATCGAGGCAGCGATGGATGCTGGTGCGCATGCGATGAAGGTGGCCCTGGACCGATTGGCGCGCTGAGCAGGCAGGAGGAGCGTCATTCGTGCACGCTCGCGGAACGCCTATCTCACCCAGTGAGACACCACGCCGGCTTAATCCGCGAAGACTTTCGCGGATGCCAACCATGAGCGCCTTGCCCGACCGTTATGCCACCGATGACCTGGTACTGCGCGACCGCGGCGATGGCCGCACGCTGGCCCAGCGCCTGTCGAAGCGCTACGCGGCGCGGATCACCGGCGCCTTCGTGGTGCCCGGTCGCGAGGGCAGCTTCGCGCCGATGCCCGCGGATCTTCCGACGGCACTGGCGCAAGCCCTGCGCACGCGGGGCATCGAGCAGCTTTACAGCCATCAGGCAGAGGCCTGGAAGGCCACGCAATCGGGCGCGCACGTCGCGATCGTCACACCCACCGCCTCGGGCAAGTCACTGTGCTACACGCTGCCGGTGATCAGCGCGGCGATGCAGGACAGGGCCAAGTCGCTGTACCTGTTCCCGACCAAGGCGCTGGCGCAGGACCAGGTAGCCGAACTGCTGGAGTTGAACAACGCCGGCGAGCTGGGCGTGAAAGCCTTCACCTTCGATGGCGATACGCCCGGCGATGCGCGGCAGGCGATCCGCCTGCATGGCGACATCGTGGTCAGCAACCCGGACATGCTGCACCAGGCGATCCTGCCGCACCACACCAAGTGGGCGCAGTTCTTCGAGAACCTGCGCTACGTGGTGATCGACGAGGTGCACACCTACCGTGGCGTGTTCGGCTCGCACGTAGCCAACGTGATCCGTCGGCTGAAACGCGTCTGCGCGTTCTACGGCGTCACCCCGCAATTCATCCTGTGCTCGGCCACCATCGGCAATCCGCAGGAGCACGCCGAGGCGCTGATCGAGGACGCGGTCACCGCGATCACCGAAAGCGGCGCGCCCACCGGCGACAAGCATGTGCTGCTGTGGAATCCGCCGGTGATCAATCCCGATCTGGGACTGCGCGCCTCGGCGCGCTCGCAGACCAATCGCATCGCGCGGCTGGCGATCAAATCGGGCATGAAGACGCTGGTGTTTGCGCAATCGCGCAGCATGGTCGAGGTACTGACCAAGTATCTCAAGGACGTGTTCGACCACGACCCGCGCAAGCCACCGCGCATCCGCGCCTATCGCGGCGGCTACCTGCCGAAGGAACGCCGCGCCGCCGAGCGGGCGATGCGTGAGGGCCGCATCGACGGCATCGTCAGCACCTCAGCGCTGGAGCTGGGCGTGGATATCGGCAGCCTTGACGTGGTGGTGCTGAACGGCTATCCGGGCTCGGTCGCCGCCACCTGGCAGCGCTTCGGCCGCGCCGGCCGGCGCCAGCAATCGGCGCTGGGCGTGCTGGTGGCCAGCTCCGATCCGCTGGACCAGTACCTGGTGCGGCATCCGGAGTTTTTCCAGGACGCCACGCCCGAGCATGCCCGCATCCAGCCGGATCAGCCGCTGATCCTGCTCGATCACATCCGCTGTGCCGCGTTCGAGTTGCCGTTCGTCGGTGACGAGATGTTCGGCACTGAAGTGACCACGCCGTGGCTGGACTTGCTGGGCGAGGAAGGCGTGCTGCATCGCGAAGGCGATCGCTGGGAATGGATTGCCGACAGTTACCCGGCCATCGCGGTCTCGCTGCGCTCGGTCGCCGACGGCAATTTCGTGGTGGTCGATCGCACCGACGGTCGCCAGACCATCATTGCCGAGGTCGACTACTCCGCCGCCGCGGTGACGCTGTACGAAGGCGCCATCCACATGATCCAGTCGCTGCCCTACCAGGTCGAGAAGCTGGACTGGGAAGGCCGCAAGGCGTATGTCACGCGCACGAACGTCGACTACTACACCGACGCCATCGACTACACCAAATTGAAAGTGCTGGACTGCTTCGACAGCTCGCACGCGGGCTGCGGCCAGGCGCATCACGGCGAGGTGCACGTGGTGCGCCGCGTGCCGGGCTACAAGAAGATCCGCTTCTACTCGCACGAAAACATCGGTTTCGGCCCGGTCAACCTGCCCGACCAGGAACTGCACACCACCGCGGTGTGGTGGCAGCTGCCGCAGGCGGTGCTGGAGGCTGCGTTCGAACAGCGCCAGCAAGCGCTGGACGGTTTCCTCGGCGCGGCTTATGCGCTGCACATCGTGGCCACCGTGGCGGTGATGGCCGAGGCGCGCGACCTGCAGAAGTCCGTGGGCTCGGGCGATGGCGCGTGGTTCGTCAGCGCCGACCTCAGTGGCCGCAGCCAGATCCGCGGCAACGACGGCCAGCCCGCCACGCTGGCGCCAGGTACGCCGTTCACGCCCACCGTCTACCTGTACGACGCCTTCCCCGGCGGCATCGGCCAGAGCGAGCCGCTGTTCCAGCGTCGCGAGGATCTGGTGGCGCAATCGATCAGCCTGATCGAACGTTGCGACTGCCGCGCCGGCTGCCCGGCCTGTGTCGGCCCGGTATTGGCCGCGGACGAAGAGGCAGCCAGCGCGCCGAAGGCGCTGGCGCTGCGCGTGCTGGCCTTGCTGGTGGCGCTGTGAGCGCGCTGGCCGCGCGGATGCGCAAGCTGCGCGTGGAAGCCGGCAAAGTCGCCAGCACGCCTGTAGCGACATCAATCATCCATTCCGTCAGCAGCCATGCGGTGACCGTGCCGGATCGGGTGATTTCCCCCGAACTGCGTCGCCTGCTGCAACGACACGCGCAACTGAAGCGAGGCCCGGCCACACTCTCGTCCAACGACCGCGAGGTGCCCGGCATCGAGATCGCGCCCGGCCTGCGCTACACCGAACAATGGATTGACTGGCTCGCTCCGCCGGCGATCATCGACGCCAGCTTCGCCCGGATGGAACTGGTACCTCACGATCGCCTGCTTCACTTCGACACCGAAACCACCGGCCTGGCCGGCGGCACCGGCACCCGCGCCTTCATGATCGGTGCCGCCGACTGGCTCGATGGCCGCTTCCGCATCCGCCAGCTCACCCTTACCACGATGGCCGCCGAAACCACCATGCTGCACACGTTCGCCGAGTGGCTGAGCGAGGACACCGTGCTCGTCAGTTACAACGGCAAGTGCTACGACGCACCGCTGTTGGCCACCCGCTATCGCCTCGCCCGCCTGCCCAACCCGCTGGCCGGTCTGGGTCATCTGGACCTGCTGCACCCGGTGCGCCGGCACTGGAAGCGGCAGTGGCCCAACTGCCGCCTGGCCACCGCCGAACGACAGTTGCTCGGCGTGGTGCGCGAGGACGACCTGCCCGGCGCCGAGGCGCCGGCCGCCTGGCTCACCTACCTGCGCGGCGGCTCTGCCCGGAACCTGCGACGGGTGGCCGCGCACAACGCCCAGGACCTGAAAAGCCTGGCCGGCGTGCTGCTGCACATGGCCAATTGTTCGACCCTATCGACAGCGCGTTGAAGAGCGGTTTGCCAGCGGGCAAGGTACCCGCTCAATGCGCCACCCCGGGTGCGGAACGGGACGATTTGCCATGGCGCGGGCGCGGCCACGGGCACAGCATCGGTACTTCGTGCTGGTAGCGGCGGTAGTCACCGCCGTACGCGGCGATCAGGTCGCGTTCTTCGAGGAATTTCACCGCAATCAGGATGTAGCCCGTGGTGGCGAGGGCAAACAGCAGATGGCCGGCGCTCATGTGTGGGGTGGCCCAGAACGCAATGAGGAAACCGAGCATCAGCGGATGGCGCACGACGCGATAGAAAAAATGCTGCTTGAACGGCAACGGCGTACAGGGGCGCCCGCGAGCGTACAGCCACACCTGGCGCAGGCCGAACAGGTCGAAGTGGTTGATCACGAAGGTGCCGGTGAGCACCAGCAGCCAGCCGAAGGCAAACAGCGCATACAGGAGCGACTGGCCCCAGCCGGCGTCCACCTGCCAGATCGTGCCCGGCAACGACCGCCACTGCCAGAACAACAGGATCAGCGCCAGGCTGGACAGCAGCACGTAGGTGCTGCGCTCGATCGCCGGCGACACCACGCGTGTCAGCCACGCCTTGAAGCTGCGGCGAGCCATGCCGCTGTGCTGCACGGCGAACAGCCCGAGCAGTGCGAGGTCGATGATCCAGGGTGTGGGCGTCTCCGGCCCGATCGGCGGCGGCCGGTCCAGTGTCCGGGGTACCAGGAAGTCCCCCACGAAGGCGATCGCGTAGAGAAACGTCAGGAAGAACACGACGTAGCAGAGCACGCCGTAGCAGAGAACCGACAAGGCACGCATGATCGATTACCTCCGGTGGTGACGCCTCACAGCGCCGACAGGAACGCCACAAGATCGTTTTTTTGCTGCCCGCTCATGTGCACATCGAAGCGGGTGTCGTAGAAGTCGACGACGTCCATCAGCGTCGCCGCCGAGCCGTTGTGGAAGTACGGCGCGCGTGCGGCGAGTCCACGCAGGATCGGCCCCTTGAACTTGCCTATGTCGGCCCACTTGCCGGTACGCAATGCCAGGCCGGGGTCGGTGGTTTGCACGCTCCTGCCCGTGGAGTTGTTGGTCAGCGTGTACAGCGGCATGTCCGGCGTGCGTCGGCTCGCGTCGGCAATGCCGATGTCCACCGGCAGCGCCACCGAGTGATTGCCGATGTTCGGCGCGTTGTGGCAGCTGCTGCAGCTGCCGTGGATGACGGGCAGGCCGGTCACGTCGTTGAGCCCGGCCACGCCGCTGATCGCGATCGGCAACGTGTTGAAGAGCTGCTCGCCGCGGGCAATCGCGGC
This sequence comes from Rhodanobacter sp. Root179, assembly GCF_001428465.1. Taxonomy (NCBI): domain Bacteria; kingdom Pseudomonadati; phylum Pseudomonadota; class Gammaproteobacteria; order Lysobacterales; family Rhodanobacteraceae; genus Rhodanobacter; species Rhodanobacter sp. Root179. The sequence goes on from NZ_LMHR01000087.1 coordinate 75,742, forward strand.
CCGCGCACGCTCGCCGCGATCGTGGCTGAACTGCGCGCCGGGGACGTTCCACTCGTCGAACAGGCGCATCGCCTTCTCGTCGAAGGCATCGCCGGTGGGATCGCCGCCCAGGGTGTCGTTGATGCCGATCCAGAAGCGCTGCTGCGCCAGGATGCTGGCGCCGCCCATGCCGTCCCCGGCGTTGAGTTTGCCGGCATCCTGGTCGATCAGCTGGGCGGTGAACAGATGCAGTTCGAAGTCCACGATCCGGTTGATCACGCTCTCGTCGGGGACGACCGCGGCCTGTTCGTGACCGAGGATGGCGTCACGCGCCTGCGAAGCCAGGCTCTCGATGATGTTCTCGTGGTTGATGCCGGCATCCATCGGCGGCTTGAATGGCGCGACGGTCTCACGCCCGTCCCACATGACCGCGGTAAGCCAGATCAGGTTGGTCGACGGCAGCGGGCGCCGAAACAGCGACAGGTCGCTCGCGCTGGCGTAACCGTAAGGATCATCGACGCGGGTCAGGTGAAACTCGGCATTCGCCGGCATTGGCATGCCCACGCGGATCAGGCCCCGCTTGAGCAGCATGGAGTAGGCAATGCGCCGCGCGTAGAGGCTGGACACATCGGCCCGTGGCGACACAGCGCCGTCGACCAGGCGGAAAATCGGATCGTTGCCGTCGGTGCTGGCAAAGCGCTGGCGCAGTTCGTCCGGAGTGATCGACCAGCCCTGGGCCTGCCGATGGCATGAATCGCAGGAGCGACCGTTGGGGCCAAAGCTCTGGAAGAACGGGTTGGCGGTATCGATGCTGCCGCTGGGCGTGCTGGTCTGCTGCCAGCCCGAAGGGTTGGCGGTGACCAGCGTGTTGGCAGCCGGTGACGGCTGGTGACGTCGATCCTGCGCCGGAGTGCCGACAACAGTCGCCAGCAGGACCAGTCCTGCTGCGACGGATACGAAAGTGCGCTGATGGAACATGACGGTGTGCCCCCTTGGCTTGTCGTTGATGCAGCCCCTGCCCCGCCCGACCGCGTGGTCGTGGCAAGACGGAGAACACCGAAGGGCGACAAGTTGCGACATGCGCCCACTACCCGGTCCACGCAGGCCAGCCGGGGTGATGAGTGGGACGCCGAAGCGCGGGTCAGTTCAGCAACAGGCCGCATGAAGCCAGGGGATGGCGCAGCAGCGTGCTGGCAATGGCCAGTTCGGGATGTGCAGCGAGACCGCCGGCCTGGATGGTCGCGCTGGCGGCGCGGGCCTGCGCTTCGGCATGGGCGCAGTCGCCACTGCGCGCCGCGGCCACGGCAAGCCACAGCTGCGCCGCGAGTCGACGCGGATGCGCCGGTGGCAACTCGCCGGCGGCACGGGGAATCGCTGCCGTCAGCCGGGTCTTTGCCTCGCCGGCCTGGTCATGCGCCAGCTCGACCTGCGCCAGCAGCGTGTGCACCCACAGCAGTTGTGGGTCGTTGCGGGGCGCCGCCGCCGCAAGGTCGCGCTCGACTGTCGCCTGCAGGTCGGCTGGACACGGCGTGGCGGGGGTCTGGGCGCAGGCCAGCAGCAGGCGCGCCTCGGCGATCAGCGGCGGCATCCGGTATTTGCGCGTGCGCAGGCCGGCGATGGCTTCCGGCAGCAACTTGCGCGCCACGGCAGGCTGGCCTTCGAGCAGGGCGATGCCGGCCAGTTCGCTGTCCACGCGGCCGATCCGCATGCGGTTGGCCGGATCATTGCCGTACAGCTTGCGGGCCGCGTCGAACAGCTTGCGCGCCGCGACGAGATCGCCCGCCTCCACCTCGCCGAAGGCCGTGGCCTCCAGCGAGTCGCCATGCAGGGCGGTATCCGCGCCGAAGCCGCTGGCCGACCAGGCCTGCGCCTGCCCGCAACGCGCCTGCGCGCTGGCGTGATCGGCGCGCAGCCCCTCCAGCACGCATGCTTTCTGCGCGGCATACACCTGGGTGATCTGGGGCGCATTGCCGTTGCGGGCGTACATCGCCAGGGCCTGCGCGAACAGTGCATGTGCCTGCGTCCACTGGCCGGCGCGATAGGTGGACGAGGCCAGGCCGGCCAGCGCCAGCGTCGTCTGGTTGCTGGACGGGCCGAAATGCGCGAGCTCGAACTGCCACGTTTTCCGCCACATCGGGATGGCCTCGTCGTAGCGCTCCAGGCCTTCCAGCGCGGAGGCGACGTCGTTGTAGCCGATGCCGACCCGCGGATCGTCCGGCCCCCAGCTGGCGATCCGTTCGGCCAGTGCCTCGCGGGCGAGGTCCAGTGCGGCTTCGCCATGGCCCTCGCTGTTCTCGACCGCGCCCAGCGGACCGAGCAGGTCGATCAGTGCTTCGCCGCGGATGCCCTGCGCCAGCATGCGCTGGTGGGCAAGCCGCAGGTCGGTGCCGCCGTCGGCATAGTCCTCCATGCGCACCGCGGCGTAGCCGCGTGCGGTCAGCGCACGGATCGATTCGATGGCGGACGGCGCCAGCGTCCGTTCCGACAAGGCGACCGCCCGGTTCGCCAGTTGGCGCGCCTTCGCGACATCGCCGAGGTCCTCGTACAGGCGCGAGAACATCGCCAGCAGGTCCACGCGGCTGCCGTCATCCATCGACGGCGCGTTGTCGAGTTTCGCGACGCCATGGGCCAGCAGTTCGTCCAGGCTCGGTTGTTCCGATGTGGCGGCACCGTAGCGCACTGGTGCGAACAGACTCTCGACGAAATCCCGCACCATGTTCGCGCGTGCGGCCTGCTGGCGGGCCACCTGCGCCTGCCACAGCGCTATCGATAATGAGGTAAGGACGGCCGCCACGAACAACGAGGTGAGCACCACGCCGCCGCGATGGCGGGCCACGAACTTGCTGGTGCGATACCAGCGCGACGGCGGATGGGCCAGCACCGGCTGGCGGTCCAGGTGGCGCTCGATGTCCTCGGCCAGTGCGCCGGCCGAGGCGTAGCGACGCTCCGCCTCGGTGGCGATGGCCTTCAGCACGATGTTGTCGAGATCGCCGCGCAGCTTGTGCCGCAGCCTCGACACGCTGGCCGGCACGGTGCCGTAAGCCGTGGTGACGGTGTCCGGGCTGAGCCGTGACGACGGGGTGCCGGCATCCACGCTGGCGCGCCGTTGCCCGGTGATCAGTTCGTCCAGCAATACGCCCAGCGCATACACGTCGGTCGCCGCGGTGACCGGTTCCTGGGCGAACTGTTCGGGCGCCGCGTAGGCGGGCGTCAAGGCGCGATGCTGGGTATGGATCTGCTCGGCGGCGTCCTCGTCGAGCAGCATGGCGATGCCGAAGTCCAGCAGCTTGACGTGGCCGTCGGCGGTGACCAGCACGTTGGACGGCTTCAGGTCACGGTGCACGATCAGTGCACGATGCGCCGTCTCCACCGCACGGCAGACCATCAGGAACAGCACCAGCCGCTGGCGCAGGTCCAGCCGGTGCTGGCTGGCGTAGCGGGTGATCGGCACGCCGTCGACCAGCTCCAGCGCGATATAGGCCAGACCGGCCTCGGTGATGCCGCCCTCGATCAGGCGGGCGATGCCGGGATGGCGCAGGCGCGCCAGCGCCTCGCGCTCGCGGCGGAACTGGCGCTGCGCATCGGCGGTGTAGAGGCCGCGCGCCAGCAGCTTGATCGCCACTTCCTGGCGTACGCCATCGACCTGGCGAAAGGCCCGGAACACCGTCGACGAACCGCCCTCGCCCAGCACCTCGACCAGCTCGAACGGACCGATGCGGCTGCCGGCCGGCAGCGCCTGGGCGACGCTGGTATCGCCGATGGCCCGCGCGGCACAGGCGGCATCGCCGGTGGACAGCAGCTCGCCTTCGGTGGCGTCGGCGGCGAGCAGGCGTTCGATCTCCGCGCGCCGCAGCGGATCGGGGCAGCGCTCGTCCAGCAGACGCGCACGCTCCGCCGCGGGCAGCCCGAGTGCCGCTTCGAACACGTCGCGCATTGTCGTTGCGGGTTCCACGCCGAACTCCCCACGGTATGCCTTGCCACGGTTAACCCCGAACATGCCCCGTTTGCGACCTCGCCCCCGGCCGCGCTTCGCCGCCACCCCGACGGCATGCTGCGCCCCCGGCACCCTCAACCCATGCGTGCCTTGATGAACGCGCGGGCGAAGCGCCAGTCGCGGTCGATGGTGCGCCGGGCCACGCCGAGCGTGTCGGCGACCTGCTCCAGGCTGAGCCCGGCGAAGTAACGCAGTTCCACCACCTGGGCGGCACGGGCGTCGGACTGTTCCAGCGCGTCCAGCGCGGCGTCCAGCGCCAGCGTCTGCTCGGCGGTGTCGAGCGCCAGCTTCAGATCCTGGTCGTCAAGGGTGACCCGCAGCCACTGCCCGCCCGCGCACAGGCGCAGGCGATCGCGGGCGCGGTTGATCAGCAGGTGGCGCATGGCGCGCGCGGCGTAGGCAAAAAACTGGGCGGGATGGTCGAAATGCAACGCCTCGCGCTGGCCCATGCGCAGGTACAGTTCGTGCACCAGCTCGGTGGTGTCCAGGGTGGCCTGGCGACGATTCGACAACTGTCGGGCGGCCATCGCCTTGAGCCGTGCGTACACCACGGCAAACAGCGCGTCGGTGGAACCGTCGCTGGCCAGGGGTCGGGAATCGGACATGACGAGCACCTCCCTGCAGCCGCCATGCGCCGCATGGTACGCCTTTGCCGGGAATCCGTACCCCGTTCGGCGCGGACAGCTGAACGGTCGTCCGCTCGGTCGCCGCGGCGGGGAATTAGCTCAGGCCGACAGCGCGTCAGTCGCCAGCAGGGGCGGCAGCCGGCGCGAGCCCGATCGCCGACCGTCGATGAAGGTGTACAGGCGACCGCCGATCATGGTCACCACGGCACGGCCGGAAAGGCGGATGCTGGCAGACGCCGCTGGCGACATCGACAGGCCGAGCTGGTGTTCGGCGCGCATGCGGACGGCCTTGGCGGCAAACCAGGCCTTCGGACCGGCCAGCAAGCTGTCCGACGCCGACTCGGTCTGGCGCGAGTCCGCGATGGTCTGGCGCAGATGGGCCAGGTGGCTGGTGTTGAACGCTTCGCTCAAGGCGGCGCACTGGAAAGGCGAGGCCACGTATTCGTCCAGCAGGTTGCCCAGCACGGCCACAACGCTCAGGGCGATCCGCCGGTTGGCCCGTTCCACGTGCGAGTTGCCCGTGGATGCCTGCCAGATCCCGTCGAGGGCAGCGGCCAGCCTGCGGCACTCCGGCTGGTTCAGCGGGCGCTGGCCCAGCGGGATGGCGCGACGGGCAACCAGCCAAGCCTGGTCGCGGGCCGGCAGCGCGTGCGAACGCTGCGCGGTGCGGGCCCTGGCTTCCCGCATGGACAATTCGTCGGTGGCCGCCATCCGCAGGGACAGTGCCTCCTGCGTCAGCGGCACCGCGCGGACGCTGCCGTCGGCACGATACCAGCGCCGATGTTCCAGCGTGGCGCGATGAAACAGGCCTGCCGGTGGCGGCACCGTGGCCCGCGCCTCGGCGGCGTAATCCAGCGACGGCGCCATCGAGCGCAGCCCGGCGACGTGGGCAGCCAGTACGCGGTCGAGCAGGATTTCGGCGGTGATCAGGTGGCGATGGTAGGCGGCGTGACGATCATGGTCGGCGCCGGCGGTGAAGTAGACGAAGCGGATGCGCGGGGTGGCTTCGTCGCTGCGGACGGCCCCGTGACAGCCCTGGCCGATGATCCGGCGCCCGATCGGCAGGGCGCGATGCGCGGTCGGCAAGCTGTCGAGCACGCTCTTGATGGCGGGCAATACGGCGGACGGATCGGCCATGGCGGCCTCTTGCACTGGCGCACTTGCAGAAATCGACAAACTCACAAAACAACCCTGCCTGCTTGGGCGACCACGGCTCTCGACTCTGCCAGCGCCCCGTCACCCGGATACCTGCCGTCCAGCCTGGACAACTACGGTTTCACTCTTGCATCGACCGCGCCAACAAAGTGTGCGCTGGATCGCATCGCTGGAAGCCCGTGCGGGGCGGTTCAGGGGCATCGCGCGCCGCGGCCGGCCGGATTTTCCCGGTTGGCGCGGAAAAACAGGCAAAATAGGCGGTTGCGGCATGCCATCCCGGGTGTCCGCCCCTTCCTGCCGATGACCGACGACGAATGACCGCCTTGAACATGCCCCCCGCCTCCCCGCCCGAAGACGCCGATGCCTGCCTGCTGGAGCGTCTGCGCGCCGCGGCTGAACTGCTGGAGTCGGTGGCGGCGGACCGCGAGCTGCTGGACCGGCTGCCGGCCGACGATCGCCAGCGCCTGCACCAGGCCGTGGCGCAGGTCTATCACCCCGACCCGGCGGCGCGCCGGATCAAGCTGAAGGCGGCTGAAAAGGCCCGTTACGCCAGCAAGGTCGAAGCGGAGGAATCGGTACTCAACCAGACCGGCATCCGCACGCTGCGCCGCCGCCCCGTGTTCACCACGGCCAACCTGTTCCCGCCCCAGGGATTCGAGCCACACGACATCCCGCCGCAAGCCGATGCCGCGCAGCCGCGCGAAGCCATCGAACCCCGGCACTGCTACGTCTGCAAGAAGAAGTATTCCACCCTGCACTTCTTCTACGACCAGATGTGCCCCGACTGCGCCGCGTTCAACTACGCCAAGCGAGACGAACTGGCCGACCTCAGCGGACGCGTGGCCCTGCTCACCGGTGGCCGGGTGAAGATCGGCTACCAGGCTGGCCTGAAACTTCTGCGCGCCGGCGCCGAGCTGATCGTCACCACGCGCTTCCCGCGCGACTCGGCGGCGCGCTACGCGGCCGAACCGGACTTCGCCGAATGGGGTCACCGGCTGCAGGTCTACGGCCTGGACCTGCGCCACACGCCCAGCGTGGAAGCGTTCTGCCAGGAACTGGTGGCCACCCGCCCGCGGCTGGACTTCATCATCAACAACGCCTGCCAGACCGTGCGCCGACCACCGGACTTCTACGCCCACATGATGGAAGGCGAGACCGCCGCGCTGCACGACATGCCCGAGCATGTGCGCCAGTTGGTCGGCCACTACGAGGGTTTGCGCAGCTCGAACATCCTGCCGCAAGGCGATGCGCCGGCCCGGCACGATTCCTCCGTTCCCGGCCTGACCCGCGCCGCCGAGCTGTCGCAGGTGGCGCTGCTGCCGGAGGAACTGCTGGCGCAGAGTCACCTGTTCCCCGAAGGCCGGCTCGACCAGGACCTGCAGCAGGTCGACCTGCGCCAGCGCAATTCATGGCGCCTGCTGATGGCCGAGGTGCCGTCGGTGGAGTTGCTGGAGGTGCAGCTGGTGAACGCGATCGCCCCGTTCATCATCAACGCGCGATTGAAGCCGCTGATGCTGCGCACGGCCGATCGCGACAAGCACATCGTCAACGTGTCGGCGATGGAAGGCCAGTTCTACCGCAACTTCAAGACCACCCGGCACCCGCACACCAACATGGCCAAGGCCGCGCTCAACATGATGACGCGCACCTCGGCGACGGATTACCACAACGACGGCATCCACATGAACAGCGTGGACACCGGCTGGGTGACCGACGAGGACCCGGCCGAGCTGGCCGCGAGGAAGGTGGCGGAGGAACGCTTCCATCCACCGCTGGACATCGTCGACGGCGCCGCCCGCATCGTCGATCCGATCATCCACGGCATCAACACCGGCGAGCACGTGTGGGGGCAGTTCCTCAAGGATTACCGCCCCACGGACTGGTGAGCCCTCGCCGTCGTCAGGCCTTCCTGCCGGCGGCCTCGCCGAATGACGGCGGCCGGTCCGCCGGCGACGCGCCGAATTCCGGGTTCGGCGTACTGCCCATCCTGAATTCCAGCGTGCCGCCGGCGGCCAGCTCGGCGTGGCTGATCCAACTGCGGCTCCATGGCTGGCCGTTCCAACTGACCGACTGGATGTACGGACTGTCCGGTCCGTTGCCCGGCGCCAGCACCATCAGCCTGCGCCGGTCGGCCAGCTCGATCTCCGCGCGATCGACCAGCGGGCTGCCGAACACGTAGTTGGCGCTGACCGGATCGACCGCGTACAGACCCAGCGCGCCGAGCACGTACCAGGCGCTGGTCTGGCCGCAGTCCTCGTTGCCGGCGAGGCCGTCGGGCTGCGCCTCGTACATGCTTTCCAGCAGCTTGCGCACGCGTGCCTGGGTCTTGTGGTGCGCACCGGTGTACGCGTACAGGTAGGCCACGTGATGGCTGGGTTCGTTGCCGTGCGCGTACTGGCCGACCAGGCCGGCGATGTCCGGCGGCGCATCGGCCGGCAGCGCCGAACTGGTGTTGAACAGTTCATCCAGCTTGCGCTCGAACGCCTGCTCGCCGCCGAACAGTTTCATGTATTCGTACAGGTCGTGCTGGTTGAGGAAGGTCGCCTGCCACGCGTTCGATTCGGTGAAGTCGCGCCATTTCCTCGAGTGGCCCATGCCGCGCGGATCGAACGGTTCCAGCCAGTGGCCATCCTTCGCGCGTGGCCGCACGAAGCCGAGTTTGCGGTCGAACACGTGCCGGTAGTTGCGCGAGCGTTCGCGCAGCCGGGTGGCTTCGGCATGCGCGCCGGCGGCATCGGCCAGCCGGGCCACGGCCCAGTCGTCGTAGGCGTATTCGAGCGTCTTGCTGACCGCCTCGCCTTCCTTGTCGCTGGGAATGTAGCCGAGCTTGCGGTAGTACGGCAGGCCGCGGTAGTCGTCGTCCATCGCCCGCCGGCGAAACAGCGGCCAGGCCGCGGCGTAGTCGATGCCGGTGAAGCCCTTCGCATGCGCCTCGGCTACCACCGCGGCGGAGTGGTAGCCGATCATGCAACCGGTTTCCACGCCCTGCAGCGGCCACACCGGCGGGCCGTCAGGGCTTTCGCCGGCCATCCGCACCAGGCCGTTGACCAGGTCGGGCACGCGATCGGGCTGATACAGCGTCAGCAGCGGATGCTGCGCCCGGTAGGTGTCCCACAGCGAATAGGTGCTGTAGTTGTTCGCGCCCGACGGTAGCTGGTGCACGGCCAGGTCCATGCCCCGGTAGCGGCCATCGACGTCGCTGAACAGGGTCGGCGCCAGCATGGTGTGGTACAGCGCGGTGTAGAAGATGCTGCGCGTGTCTTCGGACATCGTGTCGATGCGGATGCGGCCCAGCTCGCGCTCCCACGTTGCGGCCGCCGTCCTGCGGACCTGTTCGAAGTCCCAGCCGGGCACTTCCGCGTCGAGGTTGCGCAGCGCGCCGGCCACGTCGACGCCGGAAATGCCGACCTTGACCAGCAGCGGCGCGCTGGCGACGTTGTCGAAGTGCAGCGCCGCCTTCAGGTGCCGGCCCTGCGTTTCGCCGGCACCGGCCGGCAGGGCGGCGTCTTCGTTGTACAACGTGGCCTGCGTGATCGGGTGCGACAGCTTCATCGCGAAATGGATGTGCCGGCCGCCGGCCCACTGATGCACGCGGCGCTCGCCGACCAGGGTGTCGTTGCCGACCAGCTTCAGCCGCGCATCGCTGACCTTGCTCGGTACCGCGGCATCGTCGTGGTAGCCGTGCGCGAGATCGACCAGCAGGTGGCCGCTGCCGTCGCCGTGGAAGGTGTAGCGATGCAGCCCGGTGCGCAAGGTCGCCGTGAGCTCGGCGAGGATGTCGTGGTTCTTCAGGTGCACCCGGTAGTAGCCCGGCTGCGCCTGTTCCTGATCGTACGTCGAGCGGTAGCCCGGGCCGGGCTGCGCCATCGCATCGGGCGAAATCCGCTCGCCGACATCGGCGCCGTCGTGGCGCGAGCGGTAGTTCAGGTCCGGCAATCCACGCCCGCCCGGTTGCAGCAGCACCGGTCCCTGTGCCGGCATCACCAGCACGTCGAGCATGTCGCTGGCGCCGGTGCCGCTCAGGTGCGTGTGCGAGAAACCCATGATCGAACCATCACCCTGGTGGTAGCCCGAGCAGGCATCCCAGCCGGCGTCGTTGGTGTCCGGGCTCAGCTGCACCATGCCGAACGGCAAGGTGGCGCCGGGATAGACGTGGCCGTGGCCGCCGGTGCCGATGAAGACATTCACGTGGCGGGCGAAACCGTCAGGCTCGGGCGCCGGCGACATCGCCTGGCCGTTGCGCGGTGCCGCCAACGCCGCCAGCGGTTCGAGCCGGCTGCCGAGCAGGCCCAGGGCGGCTGCGCCCTGCAGGAAACGTCTGCGTGTCACCATGCTGCGTTCTCCGTTGCGTGTTCGGGGGTCATGCGTGCCGCAGCAGTTCGGGTCGCTGCGCCGCCACTTGCACGATCAGTTCGCCGAACAGGGTGTTGGCCCAGGCGAACCACGCGCGGGTGAAATGTGCCGGATCATCCTGATCGAAGGCCTCGTGCATGAAGCCGGTGCCGGCGTGGGTGGTTTTCAGCCAGCGCAAGCACTGGCGGATCTCGCCGTCGTCGTCGCTGCTCAGGCCCCGCATGATGATCGACATCGGCCAGATCATCCGCAAGCCCTGGTGCGGGCCACCGATGCCCTGCGCCGCGCGGCCCTGGAAAAAATACGGATTGCGCGGGCTCCAGGCCAGTGCGCGACTGCGCCGGTAGCGCGCGTCGTCGCGTTTGCAGCAGCCGAGGTAAGCCAGGCTCGACAATCCCGGCGCGTTGGCGTCGTCCATGAACAGCTGGTTGCCGTAACCGTCCACCTCGTACGCCCAGATCTCGTTGCCTTGCCCATCGCGCATCACGCCGAATTTCTGCAACGCCTGTTCCACCTCATCGGCCAGCGCGGTGCATTCGCCGGCAAAGGCGCGGTCGTCGTGCGGCGCGATGGACAGCTGCGCCAGTTGACGCAGCGAACTCACCGCGAACAGGTTGCCGGGGATGAACAGCGGATACACGCAGGCGTCGTCCGATGGCCGGAACATCGCATGGATCAGCCCGACCGCACGGGTCGGATTGCCGTAGCCGCCGAGGAACTGGGTATCGGTCGGGTTGGCCGATGGCCGCTGGAAATGGTACGGACCGGGGCCGTGCTTGCGCTGCTGTTGGCGGAACGTCGCCAGCACTGCATGCATCGCGGTGCGCCAGTCGTCGTCGAACGGCTGGCGATCGCCGGTAGCCTGCCAGTACGCATGCGCCAGGCGGATCGGATAGCACAGCGAATCGATCTCCCATTTGCGCTCGGCCACGCCCGGGCGCATGTCGGTGAGGTCGTGCTGCGCCCACGACAGTGGCGTCTTCGCCTGCGGATCGGGCAGGAAGGCATTGGCATACGGGTCGATCGAGATGCACCGCGCGTGGCGATGGATCAGGCCGCGGAACAGCCGGCGCAGCGCTTCGTCGTGCGCAGCCAGCGACACGTACGGCCACACCTGCGCCGAGGAATCGCGCAGCCACATCGCATCGATGTCGCCGGTGACGATGAAGGTATCCGGCTTGCCGCCCAGGCTGCCCAGCTGCACCGTGGTGTCCAGCGTGTTCGGGTAGCAGTTCTCGAACAGCCAGGCGAGTTCGGGATCGCCGATCTTCGCCCGCGTGCGGGCGATCAGCGCTTCGACGGCTGCGCTGGTGAACTTGCGCTTGCCCGGGGGCGGGCGATGGCTGGGAAAGCGCGATGCGGCGTGTACCAGCGGGATGCCGCCGAGCATGGCGCCACTGGCAGCGCCGGCCATCAACTTCAACAGTGAACGGCGAGATGTATTCATGATTCGATGAAGGCCCTCGAATGACCCGCTTGCCCGTCATTCCCGCGAAGGTGGAAGTCCAGGTTGCGGTTTCGCAAGCCTTACACGAATCCCGGCTTGCGCGGGATTAACGCATTTCCCTGGAGAAACGCTGCAGCCCCCGTCGCGGGCCACGCTTTGCCCGACCGTGGCATCGACCAGTGAGCGCACCTGCAACGCCGCTTGCAACGAGGCGAGATCGGCCGGGCTGCTGACCTGCAGTTCGATGCTTTCGCCGGGCAGCAGGTCGAGGGCGTTGTCCGATACCCTGGCATCCAGTTCGCCGAAGTCGATCCATACGGCGCGCGCCAGATGTTTCGCGTGCAGCTTCAATACCACGCCATGGCCGCTGTCGCGGAGTTCCGCCTGCAACTCCGGGGTCGGCAATTGCAAGGTCGACGCGCGATCGAAATACAGCAGATGTCGCGACACCGCCCTGCCCTGCACGATCAGCTCGAACACGGCGAAGCTGCGATGCGGATCGGCACCTTGCAGCAGCGCCGCATCGGCCAACTCGGCGACGCGGGTACTGGCCAGCGCGGGCACATGCACCTGGTCGAGGCGCTCGTGCAGCAGTTGCCCATCCATGTCCATCACGCGCAGGCGCAGCTGGGCGTCCAGCGGCGCGGTGCGGTCGGACACCAGGAACACCTCGGTACGTCCGCCGCGACGGATCGGCGCCACCCGCAACGGCGCGTAGAAACGGCGGGCGTGGAACTGCAGCGCCTTCCAGCGTCCGAAATAGTCGACGCTGGACCACGAGGCGCCGGGCCACACGTCGTTGAGCTGCCAGTACAGCGAACCCATGCTTTGCGGGCGCGCGCTGCGCAGGTGGTCGGCGGCCAGCTCGATGCCCTCGGCTTGCATCACCTGGCTGAGGTAGACGAAGGACGCGAAATCCTTCGGCTCGCCGTAATACTTGCGGATGTAGTACAGCAGGCGCCGGTTGCCGTTGCCGCCGTCGAATTTCTGGTGCGCGCGCATCATCGGCGACTCCGGCGACAGGTCGGACGGTGCGGCGAAGCTGCGCAGGGTGGCCAGCGCCGGGAACGATTGCAGGCCGTACTCGGACTGGAAGCGCGGCGTGGTCTTCAGATAGTCCTCGATCGGGGCGGAGCCGGCCCAGACGTCCCACACGTGCATGTCGCCGTCGTCCGGCACGTTGGCCGGCCCGTCGAAATCCGTGCTCGGCGAACTGGCCCAGTACGGCACGTCCGGCGCATGGCGCTGCACCACGTCGCGCAGGGTTTCACCGAACAGGGTGCGCATGCCTTGCTCGACGCGCGCCCGCTCGGCCGGTCCGATGGCCTCGGCGAACTTCTTGCGGTCGGGCCAGGACTCCCAACCGGTCTGCACCTCGTTGTTGCCGCACCACAGCACGATGCTCGGGTGATCGCGCAGGCGGATGACCTGTTCGGTCGCCTCGATCCTGGTGTTCTCGCGGAACGCTTCGTCGTACGGCGGGATCGCGCCGCCGAACATGAAGTCCTGCCAGATCATCAGGCCGAGCCGGTCCGCCAGTGCGTAGAACGCATCGCTCTGGTAATAGCCACCGCCCCACACGCGCAGCATGTTCATGTTGGCGTCGCGGGCGGACTGCAGGATCTGTTGCAGGCGCGCCCCGGTGACGCGTTCGGGGAAGCTGTCCAGCGGGATCAGGTTGGCGCCCTTGGCGAAGATCGGCACGCCATTGATTACGAAGGCGAAGCTGCGGCCCCAGCGATCGCGCTGCCGCCGCAGCTCCACGCTGCGCAGCCCGGTATCGCGCTCGGCGCTGGCGACCACCTTGCCGGCAACGACCACGTCGGCATGGAAACGATACAGGTTCGGCTCGCCGTAGCCGGCCGGCCACCAGCGCTGCGGATGTTCGATGCGCAGGGGCAGATCGACATGGTTGTCGCCAGCGGCCAGCGAGGTCTCTAGCATCGTGCTGCGCTGGCTGCCGTCCGGCGCCGTCCACGTCACCCGCAGCTCGGCCTTGCCGGCATGGTCGGCACGAAGATCGAACTGCGCCAGCAATTGCGCGGCCTGCGCATCGACGTGCTGCTGGGCGACGTGGAAATCCGCCAGCCGCAGTTCGTCCCAGCTTTCCAGGTGCACCGGCTGCCAGATGCCCTCGATGACGTAGCGCGGGCCCCAGTCCCAGCCATACTGGTAGTTCGCCTTGCGCACGTAGTTGGCCGTCTGCCTGCCCTTCGGCTCATCGCCGAACGCGGAATCGAATTCGCCCGGCAACGCATGCGGCTGCTTCAGCAGCCAGGGCTGCATCCGGGCGATCGGCGAATGCAGCGTGACCTGCAGCGTATTGCTGCCCGCGTGCAGCACGTCCTTCACCGGCACGCGCCAGCGCCGGAACATGTTGTCCGCGGCCAGCAGCGGCTGGCCGTTGAGCGAGACGTCGGCGAACGTGTCCAGGCCGTCGAAGACCAGATCGACGTGGCCATGCCGCAAGGTCGCCGCATCGATCCCCAATGGCAACCGGTACTGCCAGTCGGCCAGGCCGATCCACTGCAACGCCGCCTCGTTGTCGCGCTGGAACGGATCGACGATCACGCCCGCCGCCAGCAGGTCGGTCTGCACGCTGCCCGGCACATGGGCAGCGCGCCAGCCCGCCGCTTCCGGGTGGGTCTGCGTGGCGGGCGAATGCGGATCGAGGCGGAAGCGCCAGCCGCTGGCGAGCATCTGCGTTGCCGCGGCCGCGCCGCCGGCCCACAGCGACACGATCAGAACGGCTACACACGCGCATCGTCTCGGGAACGCCGTGGTTGGCGGGACATCCCTGCCCTGTCGCGTCCTCTGTTTCGTCATGCGCAGGCCTCTGGCGATGAACAGGGGCGCCGCTGGCGATCGGCCACGGCGGCGCCCGGTGAAGGTATACGCGATCGCGCTGCCGGTAAATCGCGACTTCCCGCACACGCGCAGCCATCGGCACTTGATATCTGCCATGCAGGCGCCAGTGTTTCGCATGTCCATCACGATGAACGGCACGAATTCGACCGCAAGACCCGGAGTGCCGCCACGGCCACCGCCCCGTAGATTGGCTGCACGAGATAATCTTCGGGAGCACACCCATGAAAACCGCCGACAAAATCGCCGAACAGGCCGCCGCCACCCTTAGCGACCCCCGCTGGGCCGCGCTGCAGGCGCGCGATGCGGGCGCCGACGGCAGCTTCTTCTATTCGGTCAGGACCACCGGCGTGTACTGCCGCCCTTCCTGCGCAGCCCGCCCGGCCCGGCCCGAGAACGTGGCCTTCCACGATTCGGCCGCGGCGGCGGAACGCGCCGGCTTTCGCCCGTGCAAGCGCTGCAAGCCGGACCAGCTGTCGCTGCAGGAGCAGCACGCGGCCATGGTCACCGCGACCTGCCGCCTGATCGAGAACGCGGAGACCACGCCCACGCTGGAGCAACTGGCGAAACCGACCGGCCTGAGCCCGTTCCATTTCCACCGCATCTTCAAGGCCATCGCCGGGGTGACGCCGAAGCAATATGCCGCGGCACACCGCGCCAGCAGGGTGCGCAGCGAACTCGGTCGCGGCAGCAGCGTGACCGAGGCGATCTTCGACGCCGGCTACAACGCCAGCAGCCGTTTCTACGAGAGCTCGAACCAGCTGCTCGGCATGACGCCGTCCAGCTACCGTGCCGGCGGCGTCGACCACGACATCCGCTTCGCGATCGGCGAGTGCTCGCTGGGCGCCATCCTGGTCGCGCAGAGCGAGCGCGGCGTCTGCGCGATCCTGTTCGGCGACGACCCGGATGCGCTGGCCAGGGACCTGCAGGACCGCTTTCCCAAAGCGAACCTGATCGGTGGCGATCGCGCCTTCGAACAGCTGGTGGCCACGGTGGTCGGTTTCGTCGAGGCGCCGGCGCTCGGCCTCGACCTGCCACTGGATGTGCGCGGCACCGCGTTCCAGCAGCGGGTCTGGCGGGCACTGCGCGACATCCCGGCCGGCGCCACCGTCAGTTACAGCGAGATCGCCCAGCGCATCGGCTCGCCCAGGG
This sequence comes from Rhodanobacter sp. Root179, assembly GCF_001428465.1. Classification (NCBI taxonomy): domain Bacteria; kingdom Pseudomonadati; phylum Pseudomonadota; class Gammaproteobacteria; order Lysobacterales; family Rhodanobacteraceae; genus Rhodanobacter; species Rhodanobacter sp. Root179. The sequence goes on from NZ_LMHR01000087.1 coordinate 91,313, forward strand.
CAGTACGGGCGGTGGCCGGCGCCTGCGCGGCGAACATGCTGGCGGTGGCGATCCCCTGCCATCGCGTGGTGCGCAACGACGGCGGCCTGTCCGGCTATCGCTGGGGCGTGGAACGCAAGCGCGCCCTGCTCGCCCGCGAGGCCAAGGCATGAACGCGATGCCCGACGCGATGACGGATGACGCCGCTGCGCGACTGCAGGTTTTCGACTGGGCCGACGTCGCGGACGACCTCGACGCGCAGGGCTTTGCGATGCTCGAAGCCCTGCTGTCGCCGCAGGAATGCCGCGACCTGGCCGGCCTCTACGCCGACGAGGCGATCTTCCGCAGCCGTGTCGTGATGGGCCGGCACGGTTTCGGGCGCGGCGAGTACCAGTATTTTGCCTACCCGCTGCCGGACACCGTGGCTGACTTGCGCGGCGCGATCTATCCGCGACTGGCGCCGGTCGCGAATCGCTGGAATGCGGCGATGGGAATCGACGTGCGCTATCCCGACTCCCACGTGGCGTTTCTCGCGCGCTGCCACGGCGCCGGCCAGCGGCGGCCCACGCCGCTGCTGTTGCAGTACGGCGCCGGTGACTACAACTGCATGCACCAGGATCTCTACGGCGAGCACGTGTTTCCGTTGCAGGTGGCGATCCTGCTGTCCGAGCCGGGGCGGGATTTCAGCGGCGGCGAATTCGTGCTGACCGAGCAGCGCCCGCGCATGCAGTCACGCGCCGACGTGGTGCCGCTGCGCCAGGGCGACGCGGTGATGTTCGCGGTGCACCAGCGCCCGGTGCAGGGCACGCGGGGCAGCTACCGGGTGAACCTGCGTCATGGCGTCAGCCGCCTGCGCAGCGGCCATCGCCACACGCTGGGCATCATCTTCCACGACGCCACATGATCACCACCGACCTGTTCGCCGGCATCCAGGCGCCGCGGCGCGACGAGTCCTTGTGCGCAGGCGCGGTGGTGTTGCGCGGCTTTGCGCTGGCCAACGAGGCGCCGCTGCTGCAGGCGATCGATGCGGTCGTGGCGCAGGCGCCGTTCCGCCACCTGATCACCCCCGGCGGCTTGCGCATGTCGGTGGCGATGACCAATGCCGGATCGCTGGGCTGGGTCAGCGACCGGCGCGGCTATCGCTACGATCCGGTCGATCCGGACAGCGGCAAGCGCTGGCCCCCGCTGCCCGACGTGTTCCGCAAGCTCGCCGCCAGCGCGGCCGCCCAGGCCGGCTTTGCCGGTTTCGCGCCGGATGCCTGCCTGGTCAACCGCTACGAGCCGGGCACCCGGCTGAGCCTGCATCAGGATCGCGACGAGCGCGACTTCGGCCAGCCGATCGTTTCCGTGTCGCTGGGCATTCCCGCCGTGTTCCTGTTCGGTGGCGAACAACGCAGCGATCCCGCGATGCGGGTGCCGCTGGCTCATGGCGACGTGGTCGTGTGGGGCGGTCCGGCGCGGTTGCGCCATCATGGCGTGCTGCCGCTGAAGCCGAACCGTCACGAAGCGCTGGGCGAATGCCGCATCAACCTCACGTTTCGCCGCGCCGGCTAGCCAGGGAGTTCGTCCGATGAAAAGCCGCAAGTCGGTATCCGTCGATGCATCGAAACAGCTGGCATCAATCGACGCCGACTGGGCGCGGCTGGTGGCGCAACTCGGTCCTTGCGGACACGAACCGAAACCTGCCCGCGAGCCGTACGAGGCGCTGGTGCGCGCGGTCGCCTACCAGCAACTGCACGTCAAGGCCGGCGATGCGATCGTCGCCCGTCTGCTCGCCCTGCATCCACGGTCGGCGTTTCCGTCGCCGCGGCAACTGCTCGACGCCAGCTTCGACGCGATGCGCGCCTGTGGTTTCTCGGCGCGCAAGATCGAGACGATCCGGAGCATCGCCGCGGCCACGCTGGAAGGCGTGGTACCCGACCTCGCCACCGCGCAGTCGCTCGCCGACGACGAGCTCATCGCCCGCCTGAGCGCGCTGAAGGGTATCGGTCGGTGGACGGTGGAGATGTTCCTGATCTACAGCCTGGCCCGGCCCGATATCCTGCCGGCTGACGATTTCGGCGTGCGCGAAGGCTACCGGCTGCTGAAGTCGCTCGACGCGGCGCCGACGCCGAAGGCGATGGCGCTGATCGGCCAGGCGTGGAGCCCGCATCGCACGGCTGCGGCATGGTACCTGTGGCGCGTGCCCCGACCGGTGAAGGCAAAGCGGGCCACTACGCCGACGGCGGAGTGACACCGAGCCGGTGTCCATACACCAGCTTGCCGCCGAGCCAGCCGGCAACGCCCAGCGCGACGAAACCCAGCACGCTCAGCGCGATCGCCGGCACGCCCGGTTCGGTCAGCCGGGAGCCCTGCAGGCGCAGGAACAGGCTGGCCGCATAACAGGACAGTGCGCCCATCACCGCGATCATGTGCCGGTTGATGTCGCGGATCGCCGGGTGATCCGCGGCGACTTTCGCCAGCTCCAGGAAACCGGCCAGCATGGCGGGTATCGCGAAGCCGATCCCCGCCACCAGCAACACGCCGGCAAGATGCCACGCCGGCTCACCCCAGACCAGGCTGGCCAGATCCGCCGCCGTGGCCAGCGACCAGCAGGCGATCGGGAAATGGACCAGTGCGGGGTGCAGCGGATGGCGCATGGCCGCTCAGCCCAGCAGCAGGCTGAGCAGGGTCAGGAAGCCGACCACCGCGACGCCGGCATGCACGAGCACCACGGCTTTCGGCGCCACCTGTTTGCGCATGTGGAACGAAGCGAGGAAGAAGCCGCCCAGCGCCGCCAGCACCAGCAAGGCCAGCGCCGCAGTGAGCCGCCCCGGCGCCGCGCCCTGCAGCACGACCAGGATCAGCAGCACCAGGCCGCTGGCGCCCAGCAAGGCGTGCAATGCCGAGATCGCCCACGGCGCCAGCTTGCCGCGCAGCACGCTGGAGGCCAGCACCAGGCCGCCGATGGCGGCCACCGCAAAAATCAGGACTGCATAGAGCAACATGTCGTTCTCCCCTTGTCGCATGGCGTGGATGAAGTGGATCGTCAGGGATCGGATGCAATCGTGCGTAGGAGGTTCCCGCATGCCGGGCGAACATCTCGCGGAAACCGCTCAATAAATCAGCCGCACGCCCACCTGCACCTGGGTGACCGCCGACCCCGACGCCAGCCTCGCGTCGACGCGCTGCGTGCGCACGCTATCGATGCGCAGCACCTCGGCGCTCAATCGCAGCCAGTCGCGCGGGCGCCAGTTGAGCGCCGCGGTGACGGCGTTGCCGTGCTCGCCCTGGCCGGTGCCCACGGCGGCGGCGAGTTCGCGGGTGCTGAAGTGCTCGATGCGCAATGCCGGGCGCCACGCCCCGCGGTTCCATCCCGCCAGCAGGAAGGCCGAGCGGAAGCGCGTTTCGAACTGCAGTCCGTCCACCGGCTCGATCACGGTGGCGCCGTCCATCGCCTGGGCGATCCAGCGGATCGGGCCGGTGTCGGCCGAGGCGCCCAGGCTCCAGAACCAGGTGTGCCAGGCGAATACGCCGCTGTCGCTGTGCGCGGCCGGATCGGCGCGGTTGTCGTAACGCATCAGGCTCAGCCTGCCGCCGGCAGACGTGCGCCAGTCGAGGTTCGCGTACCAGCCGCTGCGATGGCCGATGTTCTGGAACGGATCGTAGCGTCCCGGCGGCTGGCCGCCGTTTCGGCGCACCACCGCGTCGGGCTCGTGCGGGCGGCTGCCCAGCCCATAGGTGAGGTCGCTGAGCGACCAGCCACGCACGGCCAGCAGGTTGCCGGCCGGATCGTTGCGCTGGAACAGCGCGCTGCGCAGTTCCCAGCTGGCGTCGTCGCCACGCCATTCGAGCCGGCCCTCCGCGCCCGTCGCACGCAGTTCCTCACCGACCCAGCTGTTGATCGCCGAGGGCGTGAGCGTCCACGAGCTGGTCCAGCCGATCGCATTGTTCTCCAGCGAGATCGGCGGCAGGAAAGCGCCGGCCTGCACTGACCAGCGCCAGCGCGACAGCGACACCGGGCGGTAGCGCAGGTAGGCTTCGATCGTGTCCAGCGTGGCGTAGTCGGTGTCCTGCCACTGGACGGAGGCCAGCGCCATCAGCGCGGGCGTGAACTGGGCGGTGCCGACCACGCCCGCACCGCCGAAGCGGGCATCGACGCCGCCACCGCCGAAACGCGTCTTGCCCAGGCCGCCGCGGGTCCAGCTGGTTTCGCCGGGCGCGGCGACCAGGCGCCCGTCCAGCCATGCATGCAACTTGAACTCCTGGGCGAGACCTGCCGGCACGTACAAGACCAGCAGGCAGCACAGGCAGGCCCGGCGCATCATCGGCGCGGCCCCGCGGCGGCCAGCCCGGCCTGCCCGCCGACGAAGGTCGCGAAAGCCTCGGCCGGCATCGGCCGGGCGATGAAGAAGCCCTGCGCATGATCGCAGCCGACCGCGGCCAGGTAATCCAGCGCGCCCTGGTCCTCCACGCCTTCGGCGGTGACGCGATAGCCCAACTGATGACTCAGCTCGACGATGGAACGCACGATGATCCGGTCGTTCGCATCGGTGGCCAGGTGCCGGACGAACATCTGGTCGATCTTCAGTTCGCTGACCGGCAGGTGGCGCAGATAGGCGAAGGTCGCCTGGCCCACGCCGAAATCGTCGATCGCGATGCCGATGCCCTGCTCGGCCAGCCCACGCAGGATGCGGATCGCCGTGTCCGGTTCGCCGATCACGGCCCGCTCGGTCACTTCCACGGTCAGGCAGGATGCCGGCACCCGATGGATCGACAGCAGCGCGGCGATCCACGCCGGCAACTCGGCATCCTCCAGGTCGCGGGTCGACAGGTTCACCGCGATGTGCAGCGCCAGGCCACGTTCGATCCAGCGCTGAACCTGCGCCAGCGCGCTGGCCAGCACCCAGCGGCTGACACGATGGATGTTGCCGGTGTCCTCGGCCATGCCGATGAACGTGTCCGGCGCCACCCAGCCGCGTCGCGGGTGGCTCCAGCGCAGCAGCGCCTCGGCACCATCGGTGCGCTGGGTGGCGAGGTCGAACTTGGGTTGGTAGTGCAGCAGCAGGCCGTCGCGATCGAGTGCCTCGCGCAGGTCGCCCATCAGCGACAGCCGTTCGGGCCGATGCGGGTCGGTGGCCGCATCATAGAAACTCAGCGCGCTGGCCGAGCCGGCGGCGGCGAACTGGGCGACCTCGGCATGGCGCAGCAGCATGTCGGCTTGCTGGCCATCGGCCGGCGCCATCGCGATGCCCACGGACGGCAGCCGGTCGATGCTGACGTCGGTTTCCTGGTACGGCTCGTTGAGCGCGTCGAGCACGCGCAGCCCGGCCGCGATCGCGGCGTCCTGCCCGGCCCGCGGCAGCCACAGCATGAACTGCGTGTCGCTGGTGCGGGCGAGGAAGGCATCCATCGCGACCCGGCGGATGCGTTCGCTGGCGTCACGCATCAGCCGGTCGCACAGGGCGTGTCCCATCGTCTTGATGATTTCGGGCGCCCGCGTCAGGCCGACCATCAGCAGGGCGCCCTCACCCGCATGGCTTGCCAGGCTTTCGTCGATGCTGGCTTCGGCGGCCAGCCGGTTGGGCAGGTCGGTGACGCTGTCGTGCATGGCCTGGTGGCGGATACGCAGCTCGCGCTGGCGCACCGCTTCGGTCATGGCGTCGAAGGCGCCGGCCAGTTGGCCGATTTCGTCATGTCGCCGGGTGCTGGCGGGGGTGCGGTAATCACCCGCCCCGATGCGTCGCACCGCAGTGGCCAGCGCCTCGACCGGGCGCGACACGCTGCGCGCGGTGAACCATGCGCCGATCAGGCCCACGCCCAGGCCCAGCGCCAGCAGGGTCGCCCACGCGATCGCGATCGAGCGGAACGGACTCAGCGCGTCGTCTAGCGAATAGCCCAGCACCGCCACCACCGGCGCGCCCTGCTTCGGCTGCTTCAGGCGCTGCGCCAGCACCATGTATTCCTTGCCGTCGACCTCGGTCAGCAGCGGTTTCCATGGCAGCCCGCGATGTGCGCTGGCGAGGCTGTCGACCAGCCCGGTGTGGCGGTCGCCCCGTGCCACCACGTCCCAGCGATCCGGTGCGGTCTGCGTGGCCAGCTCGATGTCGCGGGGCAAGGCGGAAAGCCGCTGCATGTGCGCCAGCAGCACGTCATCCAGCGGCACGTTGACCACCACCAGGCCCACCGGCTGCGGCGCGTAGATCGGCACCACCACCATCCACGACGCCTTGCCGTCCAGCGCGACCACCGCGGCGGTGCGCCGGTCATAGGCATCATCGATCAGGTCGGGAAACGGAAAGCGCTGCGGCATGCTCGTGGTGGCGGCGGTATCGGCCTCGACCGTTCCGTCCAGGCCGATCAGCAGCATGCGCGAGGCGCCCACCCGCCGGCCGTGGTTGCGCAGCACCGACAACACGGTGCCACGATCGCGTTCGGCGATGGCCGAGCGCAGCGCGTAGTCGAGCGACAGCACTTCGACGTTGCCGCCGATCCGCGCCGAGATGTCGTCCATCTGCGCCACGAAAGCCTGCGCGTTGGCGGTCAGCTGGCGCTCGCCCTCGGTCACCAGCGCGCGCCGGGTCACCTCATAGACGAGGCCGGCGGTCAGCAGCTGCACCGTCACCAGGGTGGCGACGAAGAACAGCGCAAGGCGAAGGCGGAAACCCATGGTGCGCATGGTCGGCTCAGTAGTCCAGGTGCTCGCGATCCATGAACATGCGCGGATCGGGCATCAGCGACAGCGTGAAATCCAGATGCCCGATGTCGGCATCACCCCCGATGGTCACGCTCTGGCTCGGTTGCGGATGACCGGGATGCAGCTGCGGATGCCAGACGTGCGCGGTGTAGCGACCCGGCGCCAGATGACCGATGGTGGCGTTGCCGTCACCACCGGACAGCGCGATCGCCGGCACTGCGGACACGAACAGGTAGGTGATCATGTGGTCGTGGATGTTGCAGCCCACCGCGGCGATGCCGCTCTTGTCCATCACCAGGGCCGGCGAGCTTTCCCCCGGCCGCAGCACGAATTCGAACGTCCTGATCGCGGCGAACGAATAGACGTGATGGCGGGTGCTGTCGCTGTTGCGGAACACCACCTCGTCGCCGGGGCGCAGCAGTTGCACGTAGGGAACGAAGGTCTCGTCCCGCTGGTCGACGACGTGGGTGGCCGGTGCCGGTGGCGCGGCTGCCGCAGCCGGAGCCGCATCCGGGATCAGCATGACCACCGCGTCGCTCACCGCATGGCCGCGGCCATCGTCGAGGTGGACGGTGACCTCCGCCGCCAGCACCGGCCATGCATTTCCCAGCAGCAGTGACGCAACCACGAGCAGGCAGCGCATTGACGGAGTCCCCCGATCCCCTCATTGGCAGCTAGCCTACCGCAGTTTGCCTGCTGGCCGGATTCACCGGAATCAACCCGGGCGGTCGTGCCGGGGCCCCGGCAACTTGCTACCCTCGCGGAACCCACCGATCGCGAGGCAGGCATGGCAGAACACGGCATCCACACCATCGATACCGGCTTCGTGCGACCACGGTTCGACGCGGCCTACCTGGTCGTCGAGAACGGCCGCGGCGCGTTCATCGACTGCGGTACCAACTTCGCGGTGCCGCGCATGCTGGATGCACTGGGCGACGCCGGCATCACGCCGGCCGATGTGGACTGGCTGATCCTCACCCACGTGCATCTGGACCATGCCGGCGGCGCCGGCGAGCTGATCGCGCAGCTGCCGAACGCGAAGCTGGTGGTGCATCCGCGCGGGGCACGCCACATGATCGACCCGTCGGTGTTGTGGGCCGGCGCCAGCGCCGTCTACGGCGAGGCGGTGATGGAACAGACCTACGGTCGGCTGCGGCCCATTCCGGCCGAGCGGGTGATCGAGGCGGCGGACGGGCACGTGGTGGACCTGGGCGGGCGGCCGCTGTCGTGCATCGATACCCCGGGCCATGCGAAGCACCACCTCACCGTCTACGACGAGCGTGCCAACGTCTGTTTCACCGGCGACGTGTTCGGCCTGTCGTATCGCGATTTCGACACGGCGCACGGCCCGTTCATCCTGCCCACCACCTCGCCGGTGCAGTTCGACCCGGAAGCGCTGCATGCCTCGATCGAACGCTTGATCGCGCTGCGGCCCGAGGCGATGTACCTCACCCACTACGGCCGGGTGGAAGCGGTGGAACGGCTGGCCACCGACCTGCACACGCAGATCGACGCGATGGTCGCGCTGGCACGCGCCGCGCACGGCCAACCCGACCGACACGCCGTGTTGATGGAATCGCTCACCGATCTCTACGCCACCCGCGCCGAAGCGCACGGCTGGAACTTCGGGCGCAGCACCTTGCGCCAACTGCTGGAGATGGACATCGAGCTGAATGCGCAGGGGCTGGAGGTCTGGCTGGACCGCTGACGACTCAGGCCAGGCGCGTACCGTTCGGCACCGGCCGTTCGACGGCGGTCAACACCACCCCGTCGTCGGTGTGAAACCCGGTCAGCAGGAACTGCGAACGAAACGGGCCGATCTGCTTTTCGGGAAAGTTGATCACGCCGACGATCTGCCGGCCCACGAGCTGCTCGGCGCTGTACAGCGCAGCGATCTGCGCGCTGGTCTTCTTCTCGCCGTACGCGCCGAAATCCACCCACACTTTCCAGGCCGGCTTGCGCGCCTCGGGGAACGCTTCCACCCGTGTCACCGTACCGGCGACGATCCGCACCTTCTCGAAATCGGCCCAGCTGATTTCACCCTGCCCTGCTTCGCTCATCCTTCCAGCCTCGTCTTCAACCAGTCGCGCCCCTGCTGCCACCAGTAGGTCGCCTGCGCACCAAGATAACCGAACGGCCGGTGCGTGTTGCCCAAGCCGTAGTCGGCAAACTGTTTCCAGCCCTGGTCGCCATCGGCGATCGCCGCCGCCAGCAGTTCGCCGGCCGCGCAGGTCGGCGCCAGGCCATGGCCACCAAACGCCTGTGCCCACCAGAGCCCGTCGTCGCTGCCGCCGATTTGCGGCATCTGGTGGCGCGCATAGCTCATCAGGCCCGACCACGCGTAGTCGATTTTCACGCCGTGCAATTGCGGGAACACCCGCAGCAGGTCTTTCGTCAGCAGCCGCTGCACCGCCTGGGGCGAGCGGTTGCGGATCGAGATGCGGCCGCCCCACAGCAACCGGGTGTCAGGCAGCGCGCGGTAGTAGTCGAATGCGAAGCGGCTGTCGTAGACCGCGGCGCGGGTGGCCAGGCAGTCGTCCATCCGCGGACCCAGCGGTTCGGTGACCATCACGTAGGTGGCGATCGGCAGGATCGCCCGGTCGATCGGCTTCTGCAGGCCCGCCAGGTACCCGCCACAGGCCAGCACCACCTGATCGACCAGCAAGTCGCCCTGCGCGGTGCGCAAACGCCATTGCAGGCCTTCGCGTTCGAGGCTGCGGACACCGCTGTTCTCGTGGATGCGCACGCCCTTTCCGGCCGCCGCCGCGGCAAGCCCGATCGCATAGTTGAGCGGATGCAGGTGCAGCGCGTCACGCTCGTACAGGCCGTCGTGATAACGCTCGCTGTGGATACGCTGGCGCAGTTCCGTCTCGGCCAGCCATTGCCATTGCACGCCGTAGTGCCCGGCCAGCAACTGCTGGCGCTGGCGCAACACGGCGGGATCGCGGAACCAGTTAGCCCAGATCACGCCCTCGTCGACGGCATCGCAGGGAATGGCGTAATCGGCGATGCGCCGGCGAATGCGCTGCACCGCTTCGGTGGTGAGCCGGAAAATGGCCTGCGCGCGCGCCTCGCCCAGCTGGTCCAGCAGCGATTGCTCACCCAGCGAGTAGCCGGCAAACACGAAACCGCCGTTGCGGCCGGAGGCGCCGAAACCGATCTGTTCGCGCTCCAGCAGCACCACCTCGCCGACACCACGCTCGGCCAGTCCCAGTGCCGTGTTCAGTCCGGCAAAACCGCCACCGACGATCGCCACCCGGGCGCGTCCACTGCCCTGCAACGCGGCGTAAGCCGGGTAAGGCGTCGCCGTGGCACGGTAGTACGAAGGGAAGGAAACCTGATTCATGCCAACGCCGTGGCCCACGCCCGCGCTGCTAACCTGACAGGCGCGGGCGCGGTACCGCTCAAAGCTGTTCGAGGAACGCGCGCACCGTCGGTGCGAGCTTTGGATCCTGCATCGCCATGTGCATGGTGGCGCGGACCAGCCCGGCCTTGTTGCCGCAGTCGAAGCGGATGCCTTCGAAACGATGCGCCAACACCTTGCCCTGCTCCCTGAGCAAGGCATCGATCGCGTCGGTGAGTTGGATCTCGCCACCCGCCCCCGGCGTGGTCTGCTCCAGCAACTGGAATATCCGTCCAGGCAGCACGTAGCGACCGACCACGGCCAGGTTCGACGGAGCATCGGCCGGCTTGGGCTTCTCGACCATGCTGCGGATCAGCGCGCTGCGTTCATCGATCGGGGTCGCGTCGACGATGCCGTACTTGTCCGTCTCGTCGTGCGGCACTTCCTCGACCGCGATCACGCCGGCCTGCTGCGCGTCGGCCAGTTCGGCCATCTGCCGCAGCGCGCCCTTGCCGGGGCCGTTCCAGATCAGGTCATCGGGCAACACCACGCCGAACGGCTCGTCACCGACAACGGGTTTGGCGCACAGCACGGCATGGCCCAGGCCCAGCGCTTCGGGCTGCGTCACGAAAATCGCCCGGACGTTGCGCGGCAGGGTGCCCTGCACCAGTGCCAGCAACTCGTCCTTGCCCTTCTCCTGCAATTTCGACTCCAGCTCGTAGGCCTTGTCGAAGTAGTCGGCGATCGCGTGCTTGTAGCGATTGGTGACGAAGATCAGCGTGTCCGCACCGGCATCCACGGCCTCGTCGACGGCGTACTGGATCAGGGGCTTGTCCAGGACCGGTAGCATTTCCTTGGCGACGACCTTGGTCGCCGGCAGAAAGCGCGTGCCGAGGCCGGCGACGGGGAACACCACTTTGCGCAGGGGCTTGCTCACTCATTGATCTCCGGATTGGCACGACGGATGGACACCACGTTGTCCGGCTGCGCCGACTCGCTCCAGCGGAACGACGGCAGCAGGCTGGATACGCAGCGTCGAAGTTCTTCCTCATCGAAGGCATTCACCGCTTCGGCGGCCTTCTTCAGCAGGGATTGCAGCAGCTCCCACGACACTTCACGGTGCTGGGCCAGGAAGATCTTGGCGTGGGTGGTGGCGCAGTAGTTTTCCAGCGGGTGGAACAATTCCTCGAACAGCTTCTCGCCCGAGCGCAACCCCGTGTACACGATCGGGATCTCGCTGCCGGGCTTCTTGCCGGCCAGACGGATCATCTGCTCGGCGAGGTCGCGGATCTTCACCGGCTCGCCCATGTCCAGCGCATAGATCTCGCCGCCCGTGCCGATGCTCGCGGTCTGCAGGATCAACTGGCAGGCCTCGGGTATCGTCATGAAATAGCGCGATACCTCGGGGTGGGTCACGGTAACCGGGCCACCTGCCCGGATCTGCCGCCGGAACAGCGGCACCACCGATCCGGCCGAGTCCAGCACGTTGCCGAAGCGCACCGTCATGAAACGGGTGTCGGTCTGCGCATTGAGGTTCTGGCAATAGATTTCGGCCACGCGCTTGCATGCGCCCATGACGCTGGTCGGATTGACCGCCTTGTCGGTGGAGATCAGCACGAAGCACTCGACGCCCGTCTCGCATGCGGCATCGGCCACCACGCAGGTTCCCAGCACGTTGTTGTTGAAGCCTGCGCGGAGCTGCCCCTGCAACATCGGCACGTGCTTGTACGCTGCCGCGTGAAACACCACCTGGGGCTGCAGGTCGGCAAACGCCTTGCGCATGGCCACCCGGTCGCCACAGCGGGCCAGGATGCCGTCGAAGATCAACTCGGGGAACTCGGCGCGCAGCTCCTGGCCAATCCGGTACAGGTTGTACTCGCTCTGCTCCACCACGGTCAGCGACTGCGCCCCCAGCCGCGCCACCTGTCGGCACAGTTCCGAACCGATCGAGCCACCGCCACCGGTGATCAGCACGCGACGGCCGCTGAGCGTCTCGCGAATGGCCGTCCAGTCCAGTTCGACCGCGTCGCGGCCAAGCAGGTCCTCGATCGCCACTTCCTTGATCTGGTTGAACTGGGCCCGACCGGCGACCACGTCCTCCAGCCGGGGTACCGTGCGATATGGCAGGTCGGTGGCATCGCACAACGCGACCACCCGGCGCATCTCGATCGTGGAAGCACCCGGCAGCGCGATCAGCAGCATGTCAACCGCCGCCTCGCGCGCCACCTCGGGCAACTGCTCCAGTCGCCCCAGGATCGGATGTCCGTTGATGCTGGCGCCACGCAGGCTGGACTTGTCGTCGACAAAACCGACCACCGCGTAGCGCCTGTCGCGGTGGAGGTCGCGCGAAAGCACCTCGCCGGCGCGATCCGCCCCCACGATCAGCACCCGCTTGACGCTCTGGTTCTGCAGCAGGTCGTTGCGGCTGTCCTTCCAGTAGCGATAAGCCAGTCGGGGTACGCCAAGCAGTAGCGACAACAGCAGCGGATAGAGCACCAGCACGGAGCGCGGCACACCCTCCAGCCGCTCGTAGAGGAACAGCGTCACGCCGATGGAGATCGTGCCCGCCAGCACCGCGCGCACGATGTTCCAGAGATCAGGCAGGCTGGCGAAGCGCCATACGCTCCTGTAGAGCCCGGTCCAGCGGAAGATCAGGCCCTGAACCAGCAGCACGATGGGAAATTCCAGCAACTGGAAGCTGACCACTTCATCGGGCTTCAAGGCATAGCGGAACAGCTTGGCAATCCACCAGGCAAGCGCGGCCATCATCAAGTCGTGCAGAACGACGGCGATGCGGGGATGGATGAAGCCGACAAGCTTACGCAGCGACATGAGGTGTCCTGTTCAAGTTGCGCCGCAGACAACGACGTTTCAGCGCCAGCCACACGGCCGACGCCACTGCATAAACCGCCATGGTAATCGGCAGCGCCAGGCGCAGATGACTCCAGGCCAACCAGGCCATGGGTGCGGCGACAAGCAGGTTCCAGCCCAGGTAGGCGAGATCGGCCAAGGCGTGGGTGGCGCCGCGACGTACCGTCCACTGGTAGAGATGTTCGCGGTGGGCAGTGTACCAGCGCCGTCCCCGCCACATGCGCGTCAACAGGGTCAGGCTGGCGTCCACCGCGAACGCCGAGGACAGGATCAGCGCGGGCCAGAGCAGCGCCGGCTCGACCCGCCACAGCATGGTGGTAAAGGCGAAGATCAGCAGGCCGATGCTGCCGCTGCCCACGTCGCCCATGAAGATCTTCGCGGGCGGGCGATTGAACCACCAGAATCCCGCCAGTGACGCCGCCATCACCGCCGTCGCCATCGCCAGGGCAGGCTGCGCTGCCTGCCATGCCAACAGGGTCAGTCCCGCGCCGACGAAGATCGCCTGTTGCGCCAGCAAACCATCGATGCCGTCCATGAAATTGTGCAGGTTGACGCTCCAGACGCCGCCAACCAGCAGCAGGGGCAACCACCACACCGGCGTACCGGTGACCAGCAAGCCTGCCGAAAACAGGCCCGTGCCAAGCAACTGGGCGAACAGCCGTGGCAATACCGGCAGCGAACGATGGTCGTCCCACCATCCGGCCACGGCGACGAGCAGGAATCCGGCGAGCAACCCCGCCGTCACGCTGAGCGGCCAACTCGCCGGCGGCGCGCACAACACGCCCGGAAGACACACGAGCATGGCCACGACCACGCCGATACCACCGCCGCGCGGCGTCGCCACGCTATGGGATCGGCGCTGCCCGGGCAGGTCCAGCATGCCGCGTCGGCGGGCATAGCTGATCGAAGCCCGCACCACGAGCACGGTGATCAGAAAACTGCACGACAACCATCCGATGGTCACGGACATCCGCTGCTCACTCGCTGGCTACACCATGGATGGGCCTGATCGTGCTCCAGCTCTTGCAGCTCGGACACTGCCAGTGATGGGCCTTGGCGCCGAAACCGCATCGACTGCAGCGGTACATCGCCTGCCCTTCAAGCAGCTTGCGGGTAAGGTCGCGCAGGATCAGGAAGTTCTCGCGTGCCTCCCCCTCGATCTTGTCCATGGTGGCGTCGATCAGCGCCATCAGGCCACGCACCGAGGGCCGCTGGCGCAGTTGGGTGGTGAGGAAATCGATCGCCGCACGCTCGCCGTCGCGCTCCTTGTAGAGATGGGCCAGCGCCAGCACCGGCGAAACACCGTGGTAGCGACCGATCATCTCGCGCAAGAAACTTTCCGCACGTTCCATCTGCTGCGACCTGGCGTAACTGTTGAGCAGCGGCGGCAGGATTTCCGGAGTGAAGGCGATGTCGGTCTGGATCGCCGACTCATACGCCGTCACGGCGTCGGCGTGCTGGCCATCCTCGGACAGCAACCTTCCGGTCAGCATGAATGCCCGCACACAACCCGGCTGGCATTCAAAGGCCTGCCTGAGGTAGTCGCGTGCTTCGGCCCTCGCCCCGTGCTGGCGCGAGCGGTCGGCCAGCTCGCAATAGAACTGGGCGATCATCGGCGCCTCGTCCTCGCCGGTCATCACCTCGAGGCGGCGCGCATGTTCGATCGCCTTGTGCCAGTCGCGCTCGTGCTGGTAGATGGCAATCAGGTGCCGCAGTGCGGAGGGCGCGTGCGCGTTCATCGCCACCAGGTCGCAGAACAGCGCCTCGGCGCGATCGAGCAGGCCCGCCCGCATGTAGTCTTCACCCAGTTCCAGCAGCGCCACCGTCTTCATCGCATCGGTGAGCCCGGGGCGCGAAACCAGGTGCTGGTGCAGGCGGATCGCCCGATCGACCTCGCCACGACGGCGGAACAGGTTGCCCAGGGCCAGATGCGTCTCGACCGTATCGCGGTTGTATTCGGCCAGCTTGAGGAACACCTCGATCGCCTTGTCCTGCTCCTCGTTGAGCAGGTAGTTCAGGCCACGGAAGTAGTCCGACGACAGCGCGCTGACTTCGGCGCCGGAGCGGCGTGCGCCAAACTGGCGCGAAGTCCACCAGCCCAGCACGAAAGCGATCGGCACCAGGGAAACCAGCACGAGCACGACATTCATGGCTTGACCGGCGACTTCTTGTCCGCGCGCAACTGCCGACGCTGCTGGCGACCCTGCCGCATGCTCACGCCCAGCCAGGCGGTCAGTCCACCGAGCAGCCATCCGATCACGACCGCACCAAGCAGGGCTGCACCCTTGGGCAGCCGGAGCTGGGCAAAGCCCAGGTCATAGCCAACGAGGTCGGCGTTGAGCGCACCGAAGACGATGCCGGCGGCGATGAAGAACAGCAGGAGAATGATGGCGAGCAGTCGCATGGGGCGACTTTACCCGATTGATGCTGACTGGCACAGGCGCCGCCGGGATTCCGTGCGGCGATGATTCATGCGCGTGCGCCTGCCCGCGGAAAAGGCAAAAAAAAAGCAGGCCGACTCGCGTCGCCTGCCTTCTTTCCATGTCTGTTGCATGACCTGCTGATCAGGCGATGCCTGTCTCGAGATCCTGGTTGACCCGTTCACGCAGCTCCTTGCCAGGCTTGAAGTGCGGAACGTGCTTGCCGGGCAGTGCCACGGCTTCGCCGGTCTTGGGGTTGCGCCCCATGCGTGGTGGTCGGTAATGCAGCGCGAAGCTGCCGAAACCACGCACCTCGATACGCTCGCCATGAGCCAGGGCATGGCTCATCTGTTCGATGACGCTCTTGACGGCCATCTCGACATCGGCAAACGCAAGATGGGTCTGACGCCTGGCCAGCGCCTCGATCAATTCGGATTTAGTCATGGGCCCCAATGTCCGTGACGTGAAACAACGGGGCGGCAGAAGCCGCCCCGTGTCAGACGTGTGCAACGCGATCAGTCAGCCTTGTTGAACTGTTCCTTGAGCAGCGCACCAAGCTTGGTCGTGCCGCTGGCGGCAGACGAATAGTCGACCGACGTATCCGGTGCGTCTTCCTCGTCCTTGGCGCGAATCGAGAGCGCCAGCTGGCGACCCTTGCGATCCATGCCGGTGAACTTGGCCTCGACCTTGTCACCCACCTTCAGATGCAGCGTGGCATCGTCGATGCGCTCCTTGGCGATGTCGTTGGCGCGCAGGTAACCCTCGACGCCTTCGCCCAGATCGATCACCGCACCCTTCGCATCGACTTCCTTGACGGTGCCGTTGACGATGGTGCCGCGCGGATTCGCCGCCATGAACTGGCCGAACGGATCCTGCTCCATCTGCTTGATGCCGAGCGAGATGCGCTCGCGCTCCGGATCAACCGCCAGCACCACGGCCTCGATCTCGTCGCCCTTCTTGAAGTTGCGGACCAGATCTTCGCCGGACATCTGCCAGGAGATGTCGGACAGGTGCACCAGGCCGTCGATGCCGCCGTCCAGGCCGATGAACACGCCGAAGTCGGTGATCGACTTGATCTGGCCGGACACCTTGTCGCCCTTCTTGTGCATCGCTGCAAAGGCTTCCCACGGGTTCGAGCGGGTCTGCTTGATGCCCAGCGAGATGCGGCGACGCTCCTCGTCCACGTCCAGCACGGTGACTTCGGTCTCGTCACCGACCTGCACGACCTTGGCCGGGTTCACGTTCTTATTGGTCCAGTCCATCTCGGACACGTGCACCAGGCCTTCCACGCCCGGCTCGATCTCGACGAAGCAGCCGTAATCGGTGACGTTGGAGACCTTGCCGAACAGGCGGCTGCCGACCGGGTAGCGGCGGGCAATGGCGACCCACGGGTCGTCGCCCAGCTGCTTCAGGCCCAGCGAAACGCGGTTGCGCTCCTTGTCGTACTTCAGCACGCGCACGTCCAGCTCGTCGCCGACGTTGACGACTTCGGACGGATGACGCACGCGCTTCCACGCCATGTCGGTGATGTGCAGCAGGCCGTCGATGCCACCCAGGTCCACGAACGCGCCGTAGTCGGTGAGGTTCTTCACCACACCCTTGACGACGGCACCCTCGGTCAGGCGCTCAAGCAGCTGTTCGCGCTCGGCGGAGAACTCGGTCTCGACGACGGCACGGCGGCTGACCACCACGTTGTTGCGCTTGCGGTCGAGCTTGATGATCTTGAACTCGAGTTCCTTGCCCTCGAGGTAGGTCGGCTCGCGCACCGGGCGCACGTCGACCAGCGAACCGGGCAGGAACGCGCGAACGTCCTTGATGTCGACGGTGAAACCGCCCTTGACCTTGCCCGAGATCATGCCCTTGATGGTCTCTTCCTTGTCGAACGCCTGCTCCAGGTCGTCCCACACCATCGAGCGCTTGGCTTTCTCGCGCGACAGCTTGGTCTCGCCGAAACCGTCTTCCAAAGCTTCGAGGGCTACCTTCACCTCGTCGCCTACCTGCACCTCCAGCACGCCCTCTTCGCTCTTGAACTGCTCGATGGGGACGATGCCTTCGCTCTTCAGGCCAGCGTTGATCACGACGACGTCGTTGCGGATTTCCACAACGATGCCGGTGACGATGGCGCCGGGCTTCAGCTTGGAGATGGCCTGCTGGCTCTGTTCAAACAGTTCGGCAAAACTTTCAGTCATGTTGATTCCATAGTGGGAAAGGATCGTGGTTCATTGCGCTGGAATGGTTGGTGCGCGAACTTCCGATCCACCGGTTGAGGGTGCATGAGGGGTTCCCGGGGAACCGACCGTCATCACCGTTGGCCAAAACCCCCTGCCTTGGCAGGGGCACAAAAGCCGCCGCGCAACCCGTTCAGGGCTGCACGACGGCAAATACTTTCGCAACGACCTCGTCGATGCCCATGCCGGTGGTATCCACCAGCAAGGCATCAGCGGCAGGCTTGAGCGGCGCCACGGCACGCGAAGCATCGCGACTGTCACGCGCCTCAATTTCGCGCTGAAGGCCAGCAAGTGTAACGCTGAGTCCCTTTTCCTTCAACTGCTTATAGCGCCTTTTCGCTCGTTCCACGGCGCTCGCGGTGAGGAAAACCTTGTACTGGGCATCGGGGAAGATCACCGTGCCCATGTCGCGCCCGTCCGCCACCAGGCCTGGCAGCTTGCGGAAGCCCAGTTGCAGCGCCACCAGCGCTTCACGCACCGAGGGCATCGAGGCGATCGCCGAAGCAGCCGCACCGGCGGTTTCGGTGCGCAATTCGTCGGTGGCATCGTGGCCGTTGACGATCACCCGGGTCTCGCCGCCATCGGCTGCAGCCCGGAACTGGATCTTCGTCCCCTGCGCGCAACGGGTCACCGCCTCCACGTCCGAAAGGTCGAGCCCGGCCATCCCCGCGGCGTAACCCACGGCGCGATACAGCGCCCCCGAGTCCAGCAGGCGCCAGCCCAGCCGCTCGGCCACCAGCGCGCTGATGGTGCCCTTGCCCGATCCCGACGGTCCGTCGATGGTGAGTACGGGGGCTGGGGCATGGCTCATGGCGGGATCCTGGCTGAACGGCAAAGCGCGCAGTTTAACGCGTTGACCCGCTCCCGGACGCGTGCTATCTAGCCGATCCCACCTTGCCTGTCTGCGTTGTCGAACTGCCTTATGACCGATCTTCGCCGCGAGTTCGAACAGGCTGCCGCAGACATCCAGCGACTGGGAATGCGCCCCGACAACGACACCTTGCTGAAGCTGTATGCCCTGTACAAGCAGGGCTCGGAGGGCGATTTGAAGCGCACCCAGCCCGGTTTCTTCGATTTTGTCGGCACGGCCAAACACGAGGCCTGGGCGCAATTGAGCGGTGTTTCGGAAGACGAGGCCATGCGCCGCTACATCGCACTGGTGCAGCAACTGCTGGCCTGAGTACCGGCTCCGTCCGCAGACGGTGCTTGCTTTCGGATAGCGAACACCGGCACATTCATACGATCGTTTGAGTCGGCCGTGGATCGCATGAACTACCCCAACCTGTTTGCCCCGCTCGACCTGGGCCACATCACCCTGCCCAACCGCATCCTGATGGGCTCGATGCACACCGGGCTGGAGGACAAGGCCAGCGATTACGACAAGCTGGCCGCTTATTTCGCCGAGCGCGCCCGCGGCGGCGTGGGGCTGATGGTCACCGGCGGCATCTCGCCCAGCATCGAGGGCTGGCTGAAACCGTTCGGCGGCCGCCTGACGATGCCCTGGCACAAGCCCCGCCATCGCAAGCTCACGGACGCCGTCCACGCCGAGGGCGGGCACATCTGCATGCAGATCCTGCACGCGGGGCGCTACGGCTATCACCCGTTGTCGGTGGCGCCATCGAAGATCAAGTCGCCGATCACCCCGTTCACGCCGCGCGCACTGTCTGCCCGCGGCGTGGAACGCACCATCGACGATTTCGTGCATTGCGCGAAACTCGCCCGCGACGCCGGCTACGACGGTGTCGAGGTGATGGGCTCCGAAGGCTATCTGATCAACGAGTTCATCGCCGCACGCACCAACCGGCGCAACGATCGCTGGGGTGGCGACGCCGAACGGCGCATGCGCTTTCCGATCGAGATCGTGCGCCGAACGCGCGAAGCGGTGGGCAGGGATTTCATCATCATCTATCGGCTGTCGATGCTCGACCTGGTCGAGGGCGGCCAGGACTGGGATGAAATCGCCACGCTGGCCAGGGGCATCGAGGCGGCCGGCGCCAGCATCATCAACACCGGCATCGGCTGGCACGAGGCACGCATTCCCACCATCGTCACCAGCGTACCGCGCGCCGGCTTCGCCTGGGTCACGCAAAAGCTGAAGGGTGAGGTAGCGATCCCGCTGGTCGCCACCAACCGGATCAACATGCCCGACGTGGCCGAACGCATCCTGGCCGGCGGCGAAGCCGACATGGTGTCGATGGCGCGGCCGCTGCTGGCCGATCCGGCCTGGGCGAACAAGGCCAGGGCCGGGCGCAGCGAACGCATCAACACCTGCATCGCCTGCAACCAGGCCTGCCTCGACCACGTGTTCCAGAACCGGCGCGCCAGTTGCCTGGTCAACCCGCGCGCCTGCCACGAGACCGAACTGAAGATCGAGCCGGCGAGCATCCGCAAGCGCATCGCCGTGATCGGTGCCGGTCCCGCCGGGATGGCCTGCGCCAGCACCTTGGGCGAACGGGGGCATGCGGTGACCCTGATCGACCAGGCCGGGGAAATCGGTGGCCAGTTCAACGTCGCCAAGCAGATTCCGGGCAAGGAAGAGTTCCACGAGACTTTGCGCTACTTCCGCCACCGACTGCAGGACGTCGGGGTCGAGGTACGACTCGGCCAGTCGGCGGATGCCACGACGTTGCGCGAAGGCGGCTATGACGAGGTGGTCATCGCCACCGGCATCACGCCGCGCCGGGTGAGCTTTCCCGGCAGTGATGATCCGCGCGTGCTGGGTTATCTCGACGTGCTGGCCCGGCACCAGCCGGTCGGTGCGCGGGTGGCCATCATCGGTGCCGGCGGCATCGGTTTCGACGTGGCCGAATTCCTGGTCGAACACCTGCCCTCGCCCACCACGGACGTGGCTCGCTGGACCCGGGAATGGGGCGTGGACATGGAACTCAGGCAGCGCAGCGGCCTGCAGGCGCCGCAGCCGGAGACGCCAGCGCGGCAAGTGTGGCTGCTCCAGCGCAGCGAGGGCCGCCCTGGCGCACGACTCAACAAGACCACCGGCTGGGTGCATCGTGCAACGCTTAAGGCAAAGCAGGTCAGCATGCTCGGCAAGGTCGGTTATGAACGTTTCGACGACCAGGGCCTGCACGTCACGGTCGATGGCAAGGCGCAGATCCTGCCCGTCGACAACGTGGTGATATGCGCCGGCCAGGAGCCCAACCGTCGACTTGCCAATGAACTCATCGCTGCCGGCATCACGGTACACGTGATCGGCGGCGCCGACGTGGCGGCGGAACTCGATGCGAAACGGGCCATCGACCAGGGCACTCGACTCGCCAGCAGGATCTAGTCTTGCCCATCCGCACGGCGGGGTTTTCAGCGCGCCGAATCCTGCCCGGCCGGCCACCGCCAGCGTCGCGTGAGAATTCCGGGGGCTCGGGGCCTGAGTCATGCGACCGCCGATGGCGACGACACCGCTGTCGGATGACAGCGGTGTCGTGCAAGCCTGAAAAAGAAAGCGCCCCGCAGGGGAGACGCATCAACGTGGGTTCAGGGGGGGAGTTGAACCAGACGTCGTATTTAGCGTCGCTGCGGGGCGAGGGTCACCGCCACCGGGGGGAGGGGAGGTGGCGGGACGTCGTCATTTTATGATCGCCTCAATAAAGTATCTAATATATATTTGGCGCATCATTAATTCGATATCGCTATATGTTCGATCTTCGCCAGTTGCGCTATTTCGTCGCCGTCGCCGAGGAGCTGAGCTTCACCCGGGCGGCCTTGCGCCTGCACCTGTCCCAACCGCCGCTATCCCAGCAGATCCGCGCCCTCGAGGAGGACCTCGATGTGCGCCTGCTCGAGCGCAACAAGCGCCATGTGGCCCTGACCGAGCCGGGCCGCGTGTTCCTCGAACAGGCTCGACAGATTCTCGCCAAGGCCGATGAGGCACGCAGCCAGGTCACCGCCGCTGCGGCCGGCTACAGCGGCCAGTTGCGACTGGCCTATAGCGTGTCTGTCTCGTTCCATCCCGCCCTCCCCCAGACCCTGCTCCGTTACGGCCAGATCGCCCCCAAGGTCGCGCTGCAGTTGAGCGAGATGTATACCGAACCGCAATTTGCCGCCCTGCTCGCCGGCCAGATCGACGTCGGCTTCGTGCGGGATGAACCGACCAACCCCCAGACGGCACGCAGCCTGCGGCTGAACGTGATCGACCGTGAACCGCTCCTGCTGGCGCTCCCCACCGGCCATCCGCTGGCCGGGCGCAGCAGCCTGCATCTGGCCGAAGTCGCCGGCGATGCGTTCGTCTCGCAGCCGCGCCAACTGGTCGCCACGCTCTACGATCGGCTGGTGAAACTGGCCACCCGGGCAGGGTTCCAGCCCACGATCATCCAGCACGCCCAGCAGGTCAACGGCTTGCTGGCGTTGGTAGCCGGCGGCTTGGGGCTGGCCCTGGTCCCGGCCAGCATGCGGGCCGTGCGGCTGGCGGGCGTCAGTTATGTGCCGCTGGAAGACGCCGATGCCTACCTGTTGCTGGCCCTGGCTTCGCGCGTCGACGACACTTCGCCCGTGCTGCAGCAGTTCCTGGCCACGGTCACGGAAATGGTCATTGCCCCGGGCTTGTGACAAGGCTTTCAACTGGTTACAATTGCCAGCTTACTTTATTCTTTTGTGTCAGGAGCTGGCCGTGAAGGTGCTTAACTCTTTGAAGTCCGCCAAGGCGCGGCATCGCGACTGCAAGGTTGTTCGCCGTCGCGGCAAGGTGTTCGTGATCTGCAAGAGCAACCCCCGTTTCAAGGCTCGTCAGCGCTGAGTCATCGCGCAAGGCGACACGAAGAAGGCCGCGCAAGCGGCCTTTTTTGTGTCTGCAAACTGCGTGGCGGCTTCGGCAGATCGTGTCCACCGAGGCCGCCCGCCGGCTATTCGTATCGCACGCCGGTGATTTCGTAATGCTTGACGCCGTTCGGCGCGGTGAATTCGAAGCTGTCGCCTTCATGCTTGCCGATCAATGCCCGCGCGATCGGCGATGACACGGCAATCAGGCTCTGCTTGATGTCGGCCTCCAGGTCACCCACGATCTGGTAGGTCACCGCCACGCCGCTGTCTTCGTCCTCGAGATCCACGATCGCGCCGAAGACGACCCGCTTGCCCGGGTTCAACTTCGCCACGTCGATCACTTCGGCGTTCGACAACAGGGCTTCCAGCTGGGCGATGCGCCCCTCGGTGAAGCTCTGCAGCTCGCGCGCCGCGTGATACTCGGCGTTTTCCTTCAGATCGCCATGCGCGCGGGCCTCGGCAATCGCCGCGATGATGCGCGGGCGATCGACCGACTTCAGCCGGTCAAGTTCGCCACGCAGACGTTCCGAACCGCTCTTGGTGATGGGGGGACGACTCATGCGCCGAGCTCCTTGTGCAGTTCCTGCAGGCTGTGCACCTCGCCATCGCTGTGGAAATCAAGCGAATGGACCAGCGCACGGGCGCCTGCCACGGTCGTGGAATAGGTGACGCGATGCTGCAGGGCCTCGCGCCGGATCGAGAACGAGTCGGCGATCGCCTGCTTGCCCTCGGTGGTGTTGACGATGTACGCGATCTCGCCGTTCTTGATCAGGTCGACGATGTGCGGCCGCCCTTCGAGCACCTTGTTGACCCGTTCGCAGGCCACGCCATGCTCGGCCAGGTAGCTGGCCGTACCCGACGTCGCCACCAGGGTGAAACCGCGCCCGATGATTTCCTTCGCCACGGTCAGCAGGCGATCTTTGTCGCTGTCGCGCACCGACAGGAACGCCTTGCCCACGGTAAGCGTCCGGATTCCCGCCGCCTCATGGCCACGGGCGAACGCGGCACCGAAGCTGCGCCCCACGCCCATGACCTCGCCGGTGGAGCGCATCTCCGGACCCAGGATCGGATCCACGTTCTGGAATTTCAGGAACGGGAAGATCGCCTCCTTCACCGAGTAGTACGATGGAATCACCTCGCGCGTGGCGCCGAGGCTCACCAGCGAACGACCCGCCATCACCCGCGCGGCGACCTTGGCCAGCGGCACGCCGGTGGCCTTGGACACGAAGGGCACGGTGCGCGAGGCACGCGGGTTCACTTCCAGGATGTAGACCGTGTCGCCCTGGATCGCGAACTGGGTGTTCATCAGGCCGATGACCTTGAGCTCCTTCGCCATCGCGCTGACCTGGCGGCGCATTTCGTCCTGGATCTCGGTACTCAGCGAGTACGGCGGCAGCGAGCAGGACGAGTCGCCCGAATGCACGCCGGCCTCCTCGATATGCTCCATGATGCCGCCGATCAGCACGGTGCCCTCGGCGTCCGCGATCACGTCCACGTCGACTTCCACCGCATGGTCGAGGAAGCGGTCCAGCAGCACCGGCGAATCGTTCGACACCTTCACCGCGTCGCGGATGTAGCGCGACAGGTCGGCGTCGTCGTGCACCACTTCCATGGCGCGACCGCCGAGCACGTAACTGGGACGCACCACCAGCGGATAGCCGATCTCGCGGGCCAGCGCCAACGCTTCGTCGGCGTTGCGGGCGGTGCGGTTCGGCGGCTGCTTCAGGCCGATCTTCTCGATCATCTGCTGGAAGCGCTCGCGATCCTCGGCCAGGTCGATCGAATCCGGGCTGGTACCGATGATCGGCACGCCAGCGGCTTCCAGCGCCCGCGCCAGTTTCAGCGGGGTCTGCCCACCGTACTGCACGATCACGCCCTTCGGCTTCTCGACATGGACGATTTCCAGCACGTCTTCCAGCGTCAGCGGCTCGAAGTACAACCGGTCAGACGTGTCGTAGTCGGTCGAGACGGTTTCCGGGTTGCAGTTGACCATGATGGTTTCATAGCCGTCCTCGCGCAGCGCCAGCGAGGCATGCACGCAGCAGTAGTCGAACTCGATGCCCTGCCCGATCCGGTTCGGGCCGCCGCCCAGCACGATGATCTTGTCGCGGCTGGTCGGCTCGGCTTCGCATTCTTCCTCGTAGGTCGAATACATGTACGCGGTGCTGGTGGCGAACTCGGCCGCGCAGGAATCCACCCGCTTGTAGACCGGTCGCACGCCCAGCGTATGGCGCAGGTGGCGCACCGCGGCTTCGTCGGTGTTCAGCAGTTCGGCGATGCGCGCATCGGCAAAGCCCAGCCGCTTGAGCTCGCGCAGACGCGGCTCATCGAGCGCGGTGATGCCCTGTGCAATGACTTCGGCTTCGGTCAGCACGATGTCCTCGAACGCGGCGAGGAACCACGGGTCGACCCGGCTGAGGTTGAATACCTCCTCCAGCGACAGGCCGGCACGGAACGCGTCGGCCAGATGGAATACGCGGTCGGGGCGCGGCTCGCGCAGCTCGCGCTTGAGCACGGCCAGGCCGTCCTCGGTGCCGATGTCGAGGCCGGTCGGGTTGAGGCCGGTCTTGCCGATCTCCAGTCCGCGCAAGGCCTTCTGCAGCGATTCGTGGAAGCTGCGGCCGATCGCCATCACCTCGCCCACCGACTTCATCTGGGTGGTCAGGCGCGCGTCGGCGGCCGGGAATTTCTCGAAGGCGAAACGCGGGATCTTGGTGACGACGTAGTCGATCGATGGCTCGAACGAGGCCGGGGTCAGGCCGCCGGTGATGTCGTTCTTCAACTCGTCCAGGGTGTAGCCGACGGCGAGCTTCGCGGCGACCTTGGCGATCGGAAAGCCGGTGGCTTTCGACGCCAGCGCGGACGATCGCGACACCCGCGGGTTCATCTCGATGACCACCACGCGGCCGTCCTCGGCATTGATGCCGAACTGCACGTTGGAACCGCCGGTGTCCACGCCGATCTTGCGCAGCACGGCGATCGAGGCGTCGCGCAGGCGCTGGTATTCCTTGTCAGTGAGCGTCTGCGCCGGCGCCACGGTGATCGAGTCGCCGGTGTGCACGCCCATCGGGTCCAGGTTCTCGATCGAGCAGACGATGATGCAGTTGTCCGCGGTGTCGCGGACCACTTCCATCTCGAATTCCTTCCAGCCCAGCACGGACTCCTCGACCAGCACTTCGCTGGTCGGCGAAAGCTCCAGGCCGCGCTTGACGATTTCCTCGAATTCCTCGCGGTTGTAGGCGATGCCGCCGCCGGAGCCGCCCAACGTGAAACTGGGCCGGATCACGGTGGGGAAACCGACCTTGGCCTGGGTTTCCAGCGCCTGCTCGAAGGTGCGCGCGATCTCGGCCTTCGGGCACTCCAGCCCGATCTCCGCCATCGCCACGCGGAACAGCTCGCGGTCCTCGGCCATGCGGATCGCTTCGCGCTTCGCACCAATCAGTTCGACGTTGTACTTCTCCAGCACGCCGTTGTCGGCCAGGTCGAGCGCGCAGTTCAGGCCGGTCTGGCCACCCATCGTGGGCAGCACCGCATCCGGGCGCTCCTTGGCGATGATGCGCTCCACCGTCTGCCAGTTGATCGGCTCGATGTAGACCGCGTCGGCGGTTTCCGGGTCGGTCATGATCGTGGCGGGATTGGAGTTCACCAGGATCACCCGGTAGCCCTCTTCCTTCAGCGCCTTGCATGCCTGCGCGCCGGAATAGTCGAACTCGCAGGCCTGGCCGATCACGATCGGACCGGCACCGATGATGAGGACGCTCTTGATATCGGTGCGCTTAGGCATGCGTGCGGGCCTCCTGCATCAGGGTGGCGAAACGTTGGAACAGATAGCCGACATCGAGCGGCCCGGGACTCGCTTCGGGATGACCCTGGAAGCAGAACGCGGGACGGTCGGTCAGCGCGAAACCCTGCAGCGAACCGTCGAACAGCGAGGTATGGGTGACCCGCACATTGGCCGGCAGCGTGGCCGGATCGACCGCGAAACCGTGGTTCTGCGAGGTGATCAGCACGCGGCCGTCGTCGTGATCCTTGACCGGATGGTTGGCACCGTGGTGCCCGAACTTCATCTTCACCGTCCTGCCGCCCAGCGCCAGGCCCATCAGCTGATGACCGAGGCAGATGCCGAACAGCGGGATCTTCGCATCGAGGAAGGCGCGGGTTGCCACGATGGCGTAATCGCAGGCCGCCGGATCGCCGGGGCCGTTGGACAGGAACACGCCATCGGGCTTCATCGCCAGCACCTCGGCGGCAGGCGTCTGCGCCGGCACCACGGTGACCTCGCAGCCCTGCTCGGCGAGCAGGCGCAGGATGTTGAGCTTGCTGCCAAAGTCGTAAGCGACCACCTTGAAGCGCGCCGCTGGCTGGTTGAACGCAGCGCGATCGAGGTCGTACACACCCTGATTCCAGACATACGCCTTGGCGGTGCTGACCACCTTGGCCAGATCCATGCCGTTCAGGCCGGGGAATGCGCGCGCCCTGGCCAGCGCCGCATCGGCGTCAACCTGCTCGCCCGCCATGATGCAACCGGCCAGCGCGCCCTTGTCGCGCAGAATGCGGGTCAGCCGGCGGGTATCGATGCCGGCGATGGCGACCGTGCCATGGCGCTTCAGGTAATCGGGCAGGCTTTCGGTGCTGCGCCAGCTGCTGGCCCGGCGCGGCACGTCGCGCACGATCAGGCCGGCGGCGTGCACCGCGGTAGATTCCACGTCTTCGGCATTGATGCCGGTATTGCCGATGTGGGGATAGGTCAGCGTGACGATCTGGCGGGAGTACGAGGGATCGGTGAGGATCTCCTGGTAACCGGTCATGGCGGTGTTGAAAACCACTTCGCCAACGGTTTCGCCGGTTGCTCCGACAGCGTGACCATGGAACACGCTGCCGTCTTCGAGGGCCAGCAGGGCAGGAATAGGCATACGATAACCGCCTTTTTGATGCAGCAAAGTCCGCAAGCCGCACGATTGCTGGCTTGTGGAGCTTGTGAGGGAAAGGATCTGGGCGGGTGGAAATGATAAGTGGCGACGCCGTTTCTGTCCACCTCGCAGGACAGGCATTGCGCTCATGCCCGGAGCTTTCCAGTCAGTCGGCCAGCGCTACACTAGGCCACATTTTGCCGGAGAACGATGTCCCATGAGTGCTGCCGTCCTGCTCGATCCCGCTCGTCTCGATCGCCCGGATACCACGGTGCAGCACGATCCCTTCCCGTTCATGGTGGCGCACGGCCAGTTGCCGGACGAAGTGCGCAGCGACCTGGACCGCGATTTCCCCAAGTACGCCAGCGCCGGCTTTTTCCCTTACGACCCGGCCGACTGCGGACCGAGCGTCAACGCCCTGATCCGGGACATGACCGCACCGGACTTCGCCAGCGCCATCGGCCGGCGCCTGGGCATCGATGATCTCGGGCGTTATCCCACGCTGGTCACCTTGTGCCGGCTGCTCAACAAGCGCCACGGCACCATCCATACCGACAGCCGGTCCAAGATCGCCACCGCGCTGATCTACCTCAACCCCCAGTGGCCCGACACCAGCGAGGGCTGCCTGCGCTTCCTGCATCGCATCGATGACATCGACAGCGTGATCGCTCCGGAGCTGACGCCGCTCTATGGCGAGTTCGCCGTCTTCAAGCGCTGCGACAACTCCTTCCACGGGCACCTGCCCTATGAAGGCGAACGACGCGTGATCCAGGTCGCGTGGCTGACCAGCGAGGAGGAGAAACTGCGCAAGACCAGGCGTGGCAAGTTCTCGCGCACCTTCAAGAAGATCTTCGGCAGCCTGGACAGGAAGCTCGGCGCGGGCCGGGATCGCAACGCGTCGCATCGCGACTGAGTTCGCCCTGCCATGTCGCCCGTCGCGCTGCACACGATGTTCGAGGCACTGGCTTACGCGATCGGCTTTCGCACCTTCCTGTGGACGCGGCGTCGACTGGCACCCACGGCATTCCGGCATGAGGACCACCTGGTCTGGGTGGCGGTGGGTGCGATCGTCGGCGCCGCGCTGGGCGCCAAGCTGTCGTTCTGGCTGGACGACCCGCTGACCGCGTTCGCCGACTTCCCCGACTTGCACCACCTGCTGGAAGGCAAATCGATCATCGGCGCCCTGCTCGGCGGCCTTGTCGGCGCGGAGCTGGCCAAGAACATCGCTGGAGTCGACAACTCCACCGGTGACGCCTTCGTGCTGCCGCTGACCCTGGGCATGTGCATCGGCCGGGTCGGCTGCTTCCTGGCCGGCCTCGGCGACCGCACGTATGGCGTACCGACGGCGCTGCCGTGGGGCGTGGACTTCGGTGATGGCCTGCCACGCCATCCCACCCAGCTCTACGAGATCGCCTTCCTGCTGGCCCAGTACGTACTGCTGCACTGGCGTCGTGCGGCTCTGACCCGGCCGGGCGACCGCTTCCGCGCGTTCATGGTCGGCTACCTGCTGTTCCGCCTGCTGGTCGAGTTCATAAAGCCGGTGTTCTACACCTATCCCGGGGGGCTGTCCGGGCTGCAATGGCTGTGCGTGGCTGGGCTGGTTTACTACGCCCGCGACATTCCACGTATCCTGCGGGCGTTGTTCGCCAGGGGAAGCGGTGCATGGGAGCCAAGGTAAGGCCATATCTGTTCTACGACAGCGCGGTGTCGATCTGCACGACCTGCCTGCGCCGGGTCGAGGCGAAGATCCTGATCAAGGATGAACGCGTCTACCTGGAAAAATGGTGTCCGCACCACGGCCGCGAGCGTGTGCTGATCGCCGACGACGCGGCGTACTACCGCCAGTGCCGCGAGCTGTACATCAAGCCGCCGGAGCTGCCGCAGCGCTTCAATATGCCGCAACACTACGGCTGTCCGTACGACTGCGGCCTGTGCCCGGAGCACATGCAGCATTCCTGCCTGACCCTGGTCGAGATCACCGACCACTGCAACCTGCGCTGCCCGATCTGCTACGCCGACAGCGGCCCGCACCGCCCCGGCTTCCGCGATCTGGCCACGGTGGAACGCATGCTCGACGCGGTGGTGGCCAACGAGGGCGAGCCCGACGTGGTGCAGATATCCGGCGGCGAACCGACCCTGCATCCGGATTTCTTCGCGATCCTTGATGCCGCCAGGGCGCGTCCGATCCGGCACCTGATGGTCAACACCAACGGCCTGCGCATCGCGAAGGAGCCGGAGTTCGCCGCACGGCTGGTCGAGTACCAGCCCGGCTTCGAGCTGTACCTGCAGTTCGATTCCCTGCGCGACGAGGTGCACAAGGACTTGCGCGGCGCGAAGCTGCGCGACGTGCGACTGAAGGCGCTGGAGCACCTGAACCGGCACGACATCTCCACCACGCTTGTCGTCACCGTGAAGAAGGGCCTCAACGATGGCGAGCTGGGCGAGATCATCGACTTCGCACTGACCCAGCCGTGCGTGCGCGGCGTGACGTTCCAGCCGATCCAGGCCGCCGGCCGTCTGGAAGGCTACGATCCCGAACACAACCGGCTGACCCTGAGCGAAGTGCGCCGGCGCATCCTCGAACAAAGTCCGCTGTTCCAGCCCGACGACCTGATTCCGGTGCCATGCAACCCGGACTGCCTGGCGATGGCCTATGCACTGAAGATGGGTGGCCAGGTCGTGCCGCTGACCCGCTTCGTCTCGCCGGAAACCCTGGTCAGCAAGGGCCGCAACACGATCGTGGTGGAGCGTGACGAGGAACTGCGCGCCCACGTGTTCGAGCTGTTCGCCACCAACCATTCACCCGAATCGCAGGCCTGCTCGCTGGCCGACCTGCTGTGCTGCCTGCCGCAGGTGCAGGCGCCGTCCGACCTCGGCTACCGCAACGTGTTCCGCGTGCTGATCATGCAGTTCATCGACGCCCACGGCTTCGACCTGCGCGCGGTGAAGAAATCCTGCGTGCACATCGCCCAGCCCGACGGGAAGATCATTCCGTTCGATACCTTCAACCTGTTCTATCGCGACGACAAGGCTGCCACGTTGACGAAGTTGCGCCGCGAGATCGAACAGGGCCGCGCCATCGAGGAAACACCCCATGAGTGAGATGCGTCTGGAACCGCCGACCTCCGCGCCATCACCGCCCCCACCCATGCCCCACGAACCGTACACTTCCGGCGGCTCGCTGGCGGCCGGGGTCGGCCTGGCGTGGCTGGTCATGATCGTTGGCGAAGTGCTGTTGATGACGCTGATACTGATGACTGACAGCCTCGGCGCGATCCTGGGCGGCTTCCTGCTTCCGCCGCTGGCTATCGTCGTGTGGGGGGTCGTCCTGCTCAACGGCAGCAAGCCACGCACCGGCAAGGGCATGCTGCTAGGCCTGCTGTCGATCGTCGCCGTCGCGTTTCTGCTGGTCGCCGCCTGCTTCGGCCTGATCAACGCCTATCACTGAGCTGTCACCAGCCGATCCGGCCGTCGACACGACTCACCGCTGCGTCGCGATGACATCCTCGAGCTGCCAATGCCCGGCGCTACGGCCGACCAGCCAGTGCGCCGCCTGCAAGGCACCGCGCGCGAAGATCGAACGATCGGTGGCACGGTGAACCAGTTCCAGCCGCTCGCCCTGCCCGATCAGCATCGCGGAATGTTCGCCGACGATGTCGCCGCCGCGCACCACGGCGAAGCCGATGCTGCCCTCGCCCCGTGCACCGGTCTGGCCCTCGCGGCTGTACACCGCCGTCGCCTCCAGCGTGGTCCGGCGGGCAGCGGCGGCGGCGTGGCCGAGCGCCAGGGCGGTGCCCGACGGAGCATCCTGCTTGCGGCCATGATGTGCTTCGACGATCTCCAGGTCCCACTCCGGCAACGCGGCAGCGGCTTCGCGCAGCAGTCGCGTCAGCACCGCCACGCCCAGGCTGAAATTGGCCGCGCGCAGGAGGGCGATGTGCTGGCCGGCATCGGCGAGGCGCGCTTCCAGCGCGGCGTCGAGGCCGGTCGTGCCGCTGACCAGCGCGATTCCGCGCGTCAGGCAGTGCTCGAGCGCCGATGACAGGGCCGCCGGGCTGCTGAAGTCGATGACCGCATCGATCGCCGGCGCCTGCGCCCAGTCGTGCGCATGGCGCAGGACGCTGTCGGTGAGCGGCGCCACCAGCTGGCCATCGTGCGAAGAACCCGGGGCTACCACTGCGTGGACGAGCGCGAAGCGGGGATCCTTGCCGACAAGATCCAGCAAGGCACGACCCATGCGGCCGGAGGCGCCGTTGATGGCAAGACGGACGGGTCGGGTCATCAGCGACGCACTCCAGTGGCTCGATTGTTGGATGCTGGCCCGCGGCCAGCCAGGATCACGCGGTGACTTTCGACCAGAATTTCTTCACGCCGTCGACCCAACCGTTGGCGCGCGGCGTGTGCTTGCTGGCCTCGCTGCCGTCGAAGGTGGCCTCCAGCGATTCCAGCAACTCGCGTTGCTGCTTGGTCAGGCGCACCGGCGTCTCCACCACGACCCGGCAGATCAGGTCGCCATGCCGGCTGCTGCGCACCGACTTGACGCCGCGACCGCGCAGGCGGAATTGCGTTCCGGTCTGGGTTTCCGACGGGATGCTGATCGGCACCTCGCCATCCAGGGTCGGCACGGGAAGTTCGGCGCCCAGGGCCGCCTGCGAGAAGCGGATCGGCAGCTCGCAATAAAGGTCGTTGCCCTCGCGCTGGAAAATCGCGTGTTCGCGCACCTGCACTTCCACGTACAGATCGCCGGCCGGCGTGCCGGACGGGCCGGCCTCGCCCTGCCCGGTCAGGCGGATGCGATCGCCGTTGTCGACGCCCTCGGGAATCTGCACCGATAGCGTGCGGGTTTCCTCGATGCGGCCTTCGCCGTGGCATTTCCTGCACGGATTCTCGATGGTCTGGCCGCTGCCGCTGCAATGCGGGCAGGCCTGCTGGATCGAGAAGATGCCGTTCTGCATGCGCACCTGGCCGTGGCCGTGGCAGGTCTTGCACTTGCTGACCTTGCCATCTTCCGAGCCGCTGCCGTTGCAGTGGTGGCAGTTGACCTGGCTGGGTATCTCGATTTGCCGGCTGACGCCGAACACGGCCTCTTCCAGGTCCAGTTCCATGATGTAGCGCAGGTCGGCACCGCGACGCGGACGCCCGCGCCCGCCGCCGGCACGACCGAAAATGTCGCCGAAGATGTCGCCGAAGATGTCGCCCACGTCGCCGAAACCCGCGCCGCCTCGGCCGCCCATGCCATGCTCGAACGCGGCATGACCGTGCTGGTCGTACATTGCGCGTTTCTGGGTGTCGGACAGCACCTCGTAGGCCTCCTTGGCCTCCTTGAACTTGTCCTGCGCCGCGGGATCGTCCGGGCAGCGATCCGGGTGGTATTTCATCGCCAGTCGGCGAAAGGATTTCTTCAGCTCGACTTCGCTGACGCTGCGCTCCACGCCCAGCACTTCGTAGTAATCACGTTTGCTCATTGATGCATCCACACTGCCTGTCGCGCCCCTGTCCCGCATTCAGCAAACAGCCCACGCCCGGAGAATTCCCGGCGCGGGCTGGCCCATCGGCAACGCCGATGACGATGCCGAAGATTACTTGTCGTCTTTCACTTCGGTGAACTCGGCATCCACCACGTCATCGGGCTGGGCCGAACCGCCGCCCGGTGCCGACTGTGCACCGGCGTCAGCCTGGGCGCCACCCTGCGCCGCCGCGTACAGCGCCTGCGCCACCTGTTCCAGCTTCTCGACCTTGGATTCGATCGCCGCCTTGTCGTCGCCGTCCTTGACCTTCTCCAGGTCGGACAACGCACCCTCGATGCTGCTCAGCTGATCAGCCGGCACCTTGTCGCCGTGCTCCTTCAGCGCGCTGCGGGTGGCGTGGACAAGCTGGTCGGCCTTGTTGCGGGTGGCCACCAGTTCATGGAACTTCTTGTCCTCTTCCTTGTTCGCCTCGGCGTCAGCGACCATCCGGGCGATCTCTTCCTCGGACAGACCCGAGCCGGCCTTGATCTCGATCTTCTGTTCCTTGCCGGTCTTCTTGTCCTTGGCCGACACGTGCAGGATGCCGTTCGCGTCGATGTCGAAGGTAACCTCGATCTGCGGCATGCCACGCGGCGCCGGATCGATGCCCTGCAGGTCGAACTTGCCCAGCGACTTGTTCGCGCTGGCACGCTCGCGCTCGCCCTGCAGCACGTGCACGGTCACCGCGGTCTGGTTGTCGTCGGCCGTGGAGAAGGTCTGCGAGGCCTTGGTCGGCACCGTGGTGTTCTTCTCGATCAGCTTGGTCATCACGCCGCCCATCGTCTCGATGCCCAGCGACAGCGGGGTGACGTCGAGCAGCAGCACGTCCTTGACCGAACCACCCAGCACGCCGCCCTGGATCGCCGCGCCCACGGCGACGGCCTCGTCCGGATTGACGTCCTTGCGCGGTTCCTTGCCGAAGAAGTCCTTCACCGCTTCCTGCACCTTGGGCATGCGGGTCTGACCGCCGACCAGGATCACGTCGTCGATGTCGGACACGCGCAGGCCGGCATCATTCAACGCGGTGCGGCACGGCTCGATGGTGCGCTTGACCAGATCCTCGACCAGCGCCTCAAGCTTGGCCCGGGTCAGCTTGATGTTGAGGTGCTTCGGGCCCGAGGCGTCGGCCGTCACGTACGGAAGGTTCACGTCGGTCTGGTGGTTCGAGGACAGCTCGATCTTGGCGCGCTCGGCGGCGTCCTTCAGGCGCTGCAGGGCCAGCGGGTCCTTGCGCAGGTCGATGCCCTGCTCCTTCTGGAATTCCTCGACCAGATAGTCGATGACGCGCATGTCGAAGTCTTCGCCACCGAGGAAGGTGTCGCCGTTGGTGGCCAGCACCTCGAACTGCTTCTCGCCGTCGACTTCGGCGATCTCGATGATCGACACGTCGAAGGTGCCGCCGCCCAGGTCGTACACCGCGATCTTGCGATCGCCGCCCTTCTTGTCGAGGCCGTAAGCCAATGCGGCCGCGGTCGGCTCGTTGATGATGCGCTTGACGTCGAGGCCGGCGATCTTGCCGGCGTCCTTGGTCGCCTGGCGCTGGCTGTCGTTGAAGTACGCCGGAACGGTGATCACCGCCTCGGTGATCGTCTCGCCGAGATAGTCCTCGGCGGTCTTCTTCATCTTCATCAGCACCTTGGCAGCGATCTCCTGCGGCGCCATCTTCTTGCCGTCGGAGGTCTGCACCCACGCGTCACCGTTGTCGTGCGCCACGATGCCGTAGGGCACGATGTGCAGGTCCTTTTGCACTTCGGCGTCGGTGAACTTGCGGCCGATCAGGCGCTTCACCGCGTAGAAGGTGTTCTTCGGGTTGGTCACGCCCTGGCGCTTGGCCGAGGCGCCCACCAGCACTTCGCCGTCCTTGTTGAAGGCGACGATGGACGGCGTGGTGCGATCGCCTTCCGAGTTCTCGATGACCTTGGTCGTCGTGCCGTCCATCACGGACACGCAGGAGTTGGTGGTGCCCAGGTCGATGCCGATGATCTTGCCCATGTTCAATCTCTCCAGATTTTCTTTGCGGCCCCCGCGGCCGCGATGGTTTTCAGATGGGGGTCTGCTCTGGCGATTCAATGCCGGCAATGCCCCGAAGACGTGTTCCAGCGTTCCCGCCGGCGCGCCATTCAGGCGGGCGCCAGCGTGGTGACCATTCAGTCCCTGGCCACCGCCACCAGGGCGGGACGCAACAAGCGGTCATTCAGCACGTAACCCTTCTGCAGCACACTGACCACCGTGCCCGGCGCCTGGCCGGCAGCGTCGACCATGCTCACCGCGTGGTGCCGTTCCGGGTCGAGCGGCTGACCCAGCGGATCGACCTGCGACATGCCATGGTTCTCGGCGACCTTCAGCAGGGCCTTCAGGGTCAGGCCAAGGCCTTCGCGCATCGAGGCGACGTCGGCCGCCTCGACTGCCAGGCCACTCTCCAGTCCGTCGTACACCGGCAGCAACTCGCCGAGCAGTTTCTCGTTGGCGAAACGGCGAGCCTGCTCCAGGTCGCGGTGCAGCCGGCGACGCTGGTTGTCGAGCTCGGCGTGCTCGCGCAAGACGGTCTCGCGCAGCTCGGCATTGCTGGCCTCCAGCTCGGCCACACGCGCCTGCAGGGCCTCCAGCTCGGGATTGGCCGCGTCGGCGGAATAGTCCTCGGCTGGCGTGTCGCCCGACGAATGCGGATCGTTGTTCTGCATGTTCACTCCAAACGGTTGTCATGGCCGGCACGAATGCCGACCGCCCATGATTCTTGCGAGAAACCCCGTCTCCCGCAGCGGTTATAGGGTCGTGGCCGCCCGATTCAAGGCGTCGCTGAGCAATCCGGCAGTGGCCTGCACCACCGGGATCACCCGCTCGTAGGCCATCCGGGTCGGCCCGATGACGCCCACCGCGCCCAGCACCCGACCCTGCGCGCCATAGCTGGCGGTCACCACGCTGCAACCATCGAGCGCGGTAAAGCCCGATTCCTCGCCGATGAACAGGCGCATCCCGGGGGCCCGGGCGCAGACTTCCATCAGCTGCAGCAGTTCGTTCTTTTGCTGGAATGCCTCGAACAGCTCGCGCATGCGCTGCATGTCGGCCAGCTCGGCATAACCCATCAGATTGGTCTGGCCACTGACCAGCATGTCCGGCCCGGTCGGACCGTCGGGGCCGAACGAGGCGGTGGCCAGCTCGACCGTACTGGCCAGCAACCGGTTCAATTCGCTGCCGGCCTTGCGCACCTCGGCCAGCAGGTGGGCACGGATGTCGTGGATCCGGAAACCGGCAAAGTGGCTGTTGAGGTAATTGGCGGCGCGCTCGAGCTCGCTGGCATCCAGCGGCTTGGCCAGTTGCACGATGCGGTTCTGCACCTGGTTGTCGCTGAATACCAGGATCACCAGCACCCGCGCGTCTGGCAACGACACGAAATCGATATGCCGCAGCGGGAAATCGGCCTGGCGCGGCACGGTGACCACACCGGCAAACCGGGTCATCGCCGACAGCAAGGTGGAAACATTGCCCAGCAGATCGCGCGTGGTGGTCGGTCCCGGCGGCAATTCGCGCTGCAGGCGGGCCATCTCGGCCTGGGGCAGCGGCTGAAGTTCGATCAGGCTGTCGACGAACAGGCGCAGCCCGCGCGGCGTCGGCACCCGTCCTGCCGAGGTGTGCGGCGAAGCGACCAGGCCGGCGTCTTCCAGATCCGCCATGATGTTGCGGATGGTGGCGGCACTGACATCCAGGCCGGACGAACGCGACAGCGTGCGCGAGCCGACCGGCTCGCCGTCGATCAGGTATTGCGCAATCAGCGTGCGCAACAGGTTGCGCGCGCGTGCATCGAGGTCGTGGCCGTGCCGGTTCGTCATGCTGAGTGTTGCAGTCCGTGAGACCACACAGAAATAAGGTCTGCGCGCGCGCCTTGCAAGTGAAACGTATCCAGCAGCTCGGCGGCTCCCGCTACAATCCCGTCACTCCCCGATCAAGCCAGCCATGCTTACTTCGCTCTACGTCCGCCATTTTGCCGTTGTGGAAGCCGCCGAAGTGTCCTTCGGCCCCGGCCTGACCGTGGTCAGCGGCGAAACCGGTGCCGGCAAGTCATTGCTGGTCGATGCCCTGATGCTGCTGGCCGGGGCCCGCGCCGACAGCGGCATGGTCCGCGCCGGCAGCGACCGCGCCGAACTGGCTGCCGAGTTCGACCTCACTGATCTGGCCGAGGCGCGGGCGTGGCTGTCCCGCGAAGAACTGGACGAGGATGGTGGCTGCCAATTGCGCCGGGTGATCCGTGCCGAGGGCAGTTCCAGGGCCTGGATCAACGGCCGCCCGGCCAACGCGCGCCAGCTCGGCGAACTGGCCGCCCTGCTGGTCGAGATCCATGGCCAGCACGAGCATCAGGCACTGCTGTCCCGTCCCCATCAGCTGGCCCTGCTCGACGCCTATGCCGGCCATGACGACCTGCTGGTGCAGGTGCGCGAAAGCGCCATGCAGTGGCGCGAGCTCGCGGCGCGCATGCGCAAGCTCAGCGGCGGCGACGACCGGGACCAGCGCCTCGAACTGCTTCGCCACGAAATCGAATCGCTCGAAAAATGGTCCCTGCCGGCCGCCGAACTGGCCGAGCTGGAATCGAGCCACAAGCGGCTGGCCAATGCCGGACGGCTGGCTGAAGGCAGCATCAGCGTGCTGGAGCTGCTCGATGGCGACAGCGAATTCGCGCTGCGCCGCGCGCTGGGCCGCACCCACGCGGAACTGTCCAGGCTTGCCGCACTCGACGACAAGCTCGCTCCCTTGCTCGATCTGCTGGACAACGCCGGCATCCAGTTGGCCGAGGCGGCCGATGGTCTGGGACGATACGCGCAGGACGTCGATCTCGATCCGGAACGCTTCAGCGAAGTGGACAACCACCTGGCCCGGCTGCACGAACTGTCGCGGCGGCACCGGCTGCCGGCTGCGGAATTGCATGACAAGCTGGCCGCCCTGCGCGCCGAACACGATGAACTGGAAGGCGCCGGCGATGCGCTTGAAGCGCTGGCCACGCAAAGCCGTCGGCTGGAGCTGGCTCATGCCGACGCCGCCGCCAGGCTGAGCGAGTCCCGCTCGCTGGCTGCCAGTCGGCTCGGTGATGAAGTCAGCGCCCTGATGAACGAACTGGGCATGGCCGGCGGCCAGTTGCAGGTCGAACTGGAACCCGCTGCCGCCGTCGAGCCCGACCCGCAGGGCCGCGAACGCTGCGAGTTCCTGGTCAGTGCCAATCCCGGTCAACCACCGCGCGCACTGCGCAAGGTCGCCTCCGGTGGCGAACTGGCCCGCATCAGCCTGGCCATCGAAGTCGCCACGCTGGGCAAGGACACGGTCGGCAGCATGATCTTCGACGAGGTCGATACCGGCATCGGTGGGGCGATCGCCGAGGTGGTCGGGCAGAAACTCCGGGCGTTGGGCGCGCAGCGACAGGTTCTGTGTGTCACCCATCTGCCGCAGGTTGCCGCGCAGGGGCACGCCCATCTGCGGGTCAGCAAGCACAGCGATGACGACTCCACCCGCACCCGTATCGAGAAGCTCGATGCCGCCGGCCGCCGCGACGAGCTGGCGCGCATGCTGGGTGGTCTGGAGATCACCCGGGAAACCAGGGCCCACGCCAGGCAGATGCTGGACCGCGCACAGACGGACTGAGCTGATGCCGGCGTGAGTGACCCGTCAGCCCGCCGGTGACAGCAACCCTCGTTCGCTGGCCATGCGGTAGAGATCGAGTTCCGACCCCGCCCCCAGCTTGCCCATCAGGCTGGCCCGGTGGATGTAGACGGTCTTCTGGCCGATGCCCAGCTCCGCCGCCACCTGCTTCGGGGTCAGCCCGCCAGCCAGCAGCAGGAACACTTCGCGCTCCCGGGTGGTGAGCCGGTTGACCGGGTCCAGCGCCTCATTCGGCCGCTCCGCCCGACGCTGGCGCAGGTCCGAGCTCAGGAAGCACTCGCCCTGCATCACCGCGCGCAGGCCCGCCACCAGTTCTTCGGGAGCGACACCCTTGGTGACGTAACCACTGGCGCCGCGACGAAGCGCTTCGGACACGTAGGGCTCGCCGTCATGCATGCTCAGCACCACGATGCGGGCCTGCGGATGCACGCTGCGAAGATGCTCGATCAGCGGCAGGCCGCTGCCATCCGGCAGGGACAGGTCCAGGGCCACCAGATCGGGACGCCAGTGCCCCACGGCTTCGACGGCATCGTCGGCGCTGCGGCATTCGGCCACCACATCGAGATCGGACTCCATCTCGATCAGCCGCTTGAAGCCCTCGCGAACGATGGCATGGTCATCAACCAGAACAATGCTGTACATCCGCCTACTTTACACAGAGCGGCAGCCCTTCTGTACATCCGCTGTCGGTCGCTCCCCCTGAACACCCGCACGGGGCGCGCATGTAACATTCGTCCATGCGATCGAAACTCCTGCATCTGCCCGACTCCGGGCCCATCATCGCCGCGGGCTATCTGCTGCTCTGGCTGCTGCTGTGGTCGACCGTCCAGCCCTACTGGATGCTGCCTTACGGCCTGCGTTTCGGCACCCTGCTGCTGACCCCGGTGCGCTATTGGGGCTGGCTGCTGGGCGCCGAGCTGGCGGCGACCACCGGTATCGCACTCGCCCATGGCATGCCGCTGGGCTGGCTGGGTTTCGCCATCGGCGAGGTGCCGGAGCCGCTGGTGATGGCCGGCGGCCTGTGGCTGCTGCGTCGGTTCAACCTGCATGCCAGCCTGCAAAGCCCGCAGGAGGTGACCCGGCTGATGCTGTCGGTGGTTCTGGTCGTTTCCGCGACGACCGCCGTCGACGCCGCCCTGCTGGCGATGGTCAGCACCCCGAGCTCCCCCGAATTGCTGGCCCGCATGCTTGGCGAGGAGTTGCTCAGCCAGTATCTGGGCATCCTCCTGATCGTGCCGTTGATGATCATGGTCCTGCGCACGCGAATCGAGCAGCGCGCCCTGGCCAGCCTGGTCATGGATGGCCTGCTGGTCATGCTGCCGTCGATGACCATCCTGCTGGTGCTGTCGGAACAGGCTGCGCCGCAACCACAGTTCGCCCGGGTGCTTTCGCTGGCGCCGGTACTGTTCTTCGCTTTCCGTCACGGCTGGCGAGGGGCCAGCCTGGCCATGCTGACCACCAGCCTGGGCATGACCCTGGTGGATCAGCACCTGGGCCACGCGCCCACGACGGCCGCGGCCTACCTGTTCCTGGCCGTGGCAGGCACCGGCGCACTGATGCTCGGTTCGGCCACGGACGCCCTGCGCCGCAGCAGCGCGCGGGTGGCCGAGCAGAACGTCTACCTTGGCGCCGTCAACCGCCGCCTCGACCAGCTGGCCCACCAATTGCGGGACGCCGCGCGCGGCAACCTGCAGGCCGACGAAAACCAGCGCCGCCATCTGGCCGCCGAACTGCACGACGAGCTCGGCCAGAACATCACCGCGATCCAGACCCACGTGAAGCTGGCCCAGGCACGCCTGCATCAGGCCGGCATGGAGGACATCAGCACCTCGATCAACACCATTCTGGCGCACATGCGGCGGGCCCTGCATCGGCTGCTCGACGACCTGCGCCCGGCCGTGCTGGACGAGTTCGGGTTGCTGCGCGCGCTCGACGAGGGACCGATTCGCGACCTGCTGAATGCCGCCGGGATGACGTATCACACCCAGTTGCATGGCGACCCGCGCCTGCTGGACGACGATACTCGCACCGCCATTTACCGGCTGGTGCAGGAGAGCGCCACCAACGCCGTCAAGCACGCCCGGGCCAGCGAATTCCGCCTGCGCCTGCGCATCGGCGAACGCCAAGGCATCGCCGTGGCCCTGCTGGACGTCCGTGATGACGGCGCGGGCCTGCCCAGCCGACTGCCGCGTGGCGGTCGTGGATTGCAAGGCATGCGTGACCGAGTCACCTCGCTGGGTGGGCAGTTCCGGCTGCGTCCCGCCGCGACCGGGGTCCACCTCCGCATCTTGCTGCGAAGCAGCACATGCGCGATGGAAGAGCAGCGAGTGACCTAGGAATTTTTCTGATACCGCAAACGTGAAGCTCTCGTTACGATCAATCCATCGATGTGGGGGAGCCGTCATCGCAAGATGACGGATCAGGGCAGCCGTGGGGACGGCGGCTCTGAAAAAACGGCAGGATGCCGTTTCGCCGCTACTTGGCGAGAGTCACGAGGCAACAGCGAGCCATTCGCTTGCCGATCGACAGGTAGAGGAGCAGCCGCGGGCGGACAGGAGTCCTCCTCGCGGCTTTTTTATGCCTGCCGTTTGCCCTTTCGGGGGAATGGCGCCGGCGGTGGGCACCGTGCAACTGCTCAGCCTTTGCGGGGACGATGCTTGGGCCTTACATAGAGGACCAGGTTGTGATCCTCGATCACGTAGCCGTGCTTGGCCGCAATTTCATGCTGGAGACGTTCGATCTCCTCGCTGACGAACTCGATGACCTTTCCGCTGTCCACATCAATCATGTGATCGTGGTGCTTTCCGCGGTCAAGTTCGTAGACCGCCTGGCCACCTTCAAAATTGTGCTTGACGATGATGCCGGCCGCCTCGAACTGGGTCAGCACCCGGTAAACGGTGGCCAGTCCGATGTCTTCCTGGTGGGCAAGCAGTTTCTTGTAGACGTCCTCGGCACTGAGATGCTGCACGCCTTCTTCGTCGAAAATCTGCAGGATGCGCATGCGCGGATGCGTGACCTTGAGGCCCACCCTGCGCAGCTCTCTGGTTTCCTGTTCCATGCCCCACCCTCGCACACGGCCTTTTCGAGCCGGTAGTGTATCATCCGACACCTTCACGATCCGGACGCAACACGCATGCAAAAGCTGATTACCCTGCTGGTTTTCACCATGCTGGCGCTCTCTGTCGCCGGCTGCCACATCGTCTACAAGCCCGACGTGCAGCAAGGCAATCTGCTGGACAAGAAAACAGTGGAGCAGCTCAAGCCCGGAATGACCAAGCATCAGGTGCTGGTGCTGATGGGAACACCGTCGGTGAACAGTCCGTTCGACCAGAGCCGCTGGGACTACGTTTCGACGTTTTCGCATCGTGGTTCCCCGATGAAGGTGCGCACGTTCACTCTGACCTTCAACAACGACACCCTGGTGCGTACCGAAGGCGACTTCTTTGCGCAAGACGCCCAGCAGCTGGTCAAGGACAGCAAGAAATACAACGCCGGCTATCCGGCCAACGAAACCGAAGGTGACAAGAACACCTCGCCGGATGACAAGAAGGACAACGGCGGTTTCGGACAGGGCAGCAACGACGGCCACTGATCAATCGACGGCCTGGCTGCACATGGCTCAACGGGCGCGTCGCCGACGTGCCTCCATCGGATCGAGCAGCAAGGGGCGATATATTTCGACCCTGTCGCCGTCACGCAGTACGTGACCTGGCGCCACCTTGCGGGAAAACAGGCCGAGGCGTTCGGAACTGATCGTGCCCTCGGGGAGTGCCTCGGCCATCCCCGAAGCGGCAATGGCCTGGGCCACCGTGGCACCTTGGGCAAGATCGATCCGGCGCCGCAGGGCACGCTCCGGCCCCGCGCAAATGACTTCGACCCGGATCGTGGCCTCACCCATAAACGCGCCCCGCCTCCCGGCAAAAGTCATCCACCATGCGCCCGGCCAGCCCCTGGAAACCGAGCTTCAGGGCACTGCCGCCGAGCCGACCGGCGTAATCGAAATCCAGCGCAAATGCGACCTTGCATCCCGCCTCTCCCAGCGCGATGAAATCCCATACGCCTTCGAGGCTGCGGAACGGCCCATTTACCAGATCCATCTGCAGACGCCGTGGCGGGTCGATCGTGTTTCGCGTGGTGAAGCTCTGCTGGAAGCCCGCGAACTTGAGATCGAGTCGCGCCACCAGCACATGTTCCGAGCGCTCCAGAATTTCCGCACCGGCACACCAGGAGAAGCGCTTTGGGTATGCTTCAACTTCATTGACCAGGTCGAACATCTGCGCTGGCGAATATTTCACCAGCGCGCTGCGGCGGATTTCGATCACGACAACCTCTTCGGCTTGTGCATTCATCCGTGAATGCGAAAGATCAAGTGAGCGTCCTGCCTGGACGCAATCTCAACAAAGCGTCGCTCCGATGGGAACGACGGGCAATGCGGCCGCCCAGAGGCCCGAAGTTTAGCGGACATGGCCAAGAGCAAGGACAAGGACAACAAGGGTGGCGGGACCATCGCGCTGAACAAGCGCGCCCGCTTCGAGTACCACATCGATCAGCGCTTCGAAGCCGGCGTCGCATTGCAGGGTTGGGAACTGAAGGCACTGCGTGCGGGCCGCATCAATTTCGGCGACAGCTATGCGGTGGTGCTGAAGAACGAGATATTCCTGGTTGGCACCTCGATCCCCCCGCTGATCAGTGCCTCCACCCATGTCATCGCCGAGGACCGGCGCACGCGCAAATTGCTCCTTCATCGCAAGGAGATCGACCAACTGGTCGGCGCCGTCGAACGCAAGGGCTACACCCTGGTGCCGACCGCGATGTACTGGAAAGGCAACAAGGTGAAGGTCGAGATCGGCCTGGCCCGCGGCAAGCAGGAACACGACAAGCGCGATACCGAGAAGCAGCGCGACTGGCAGATCGAAAAGCAGCGCACCATGCGGTCGCACAATCGCGCAGCCTGAAAACGGCGGCAAGGCACCAAAGAAAAACCCCCGATCGCTCGGGGGTTTTTTATTGGTGGAGGTGGCGGGAGTCGAACCCGCGTCCGAAGGCGTTAAATGCCCGGATCTACATGCTTAGCTCGCCGTTCGATCTCGTTCCGCGACAAGTACGGTGGGCAAAACGCACCGCGGAACCAGCCTGATTGATTTAGCCTAGAACCGCCAGGCGGCAGCGTTCGGCGATCTCATGATAATGACCCTACACCGACGAGCATGAGCACAAGTGGGTTCGGGGCTTACGCCTTAAGCGGCGAGAGCGTAGTTGTCGTCGTTGGCAACTATGAGTTTGCTGCTGGATTAACGAGGAAAGCTGCCCCCTCGGCATGCACCAAGTCATCTCACTACCCCCGTCGAAGCCAGGACACCCCCGGGGAAAACGATCTGACACCCCAAGTATATGGGGACGCGGCACGCAACACCAATGCCCGGCCGATGTACCGCATGCGAGCCGTGCAATCCTTGACCATCGTCAAGCTGAGTGTTGTTAGGTCGTTAACGCAACGTCTATACTTGGTGGCTTGCAAGATCCCGTA
This sequence comes from Rhodanobacter sp. Root179, assembly GCF_001428465.1. Classification (NCBI taxonomy): domain Bacteria; kingdom Pseudomonadati; phylum Pseudomonadota; class Gammaproteobacteria; order Lysobacterales; family Rhodanobacteraceae; genus Rhodanobacter; species Rhodanobacter sp. Root179. The sequence continues at coordinate 135,184 of NZ_LMHR01000087.1, forward strand.
TCCGTCGCACTCGTGGGAAAGACCTCGATGACTCGATTGCATTTGCTGGGCCTGGTTGTGGCCTCTGCCCTGTTCGCCACCGCGAGCGCCCACGCCGAAGGCGACAAGGCCGCCGGCCGCAAGCTGGTTTATACCTGCGCCGGCTGCCATGGCGTGCCCGGTTACACCAATGCCTATCCGCAGTATCCGGTGCCGAAGATCGCCGGCCAGAACGAGCAGTACATCGTCAACGCGCTGAATGGTTACAAGGCTGGCGACCGCAAGCATCCCACCATGGATGCGCAGGCCCAGAGCCTGTCCGATGCGGACATCCGGAACATCGCCGCCTATCTTTCCAGTCTCGCCAAGTAGTCGCCAAGGATTTCACGCATGAACCGTGTGCTTACCCTGCTTTCCGTCGGCGCCGTGCTGGCGTTCGCGTCCACCCAGTTGCTGGCCAATGGCAATGCCGAGAACGGAAAGCAGAAGGCTGCAACCTGCTTCGCCTGCCACGGTACCGATGGCAACTCGATTGACCCCCAGTACCCGCGCCTGGCAGGACAGTACAACCTGTATCTCCAGCGCGTGCTACACGAATACAAGAACGGCGATCGCGACAACCCGATCATGAAGGGCATGGTTGCCACGCTTTCCGACCAGGACATCGAAGACGTGTCCGCGTATTTTTCGGGACTGCCGAGCAAGCTCGACACCCTGCAGGGCCACATCGGCGGCGACAAGTAAGTCGATTCCCTCTTCAGTCCGAAAAGGCCCGCGCAAGCGGGCCTTTTCCGTCATGACACACCGACCGGTTCAGGCAACCGCGGATTTGCCCTCGGCCTTGCTGTAATAGGGCTTCTCGCCGCCGGCGTGATCGGTAGCGTCACGTACCGCGGTGATTTCCGGCACCCGCTCGCGCAGGGTCTTTTCGACCCCCTGCTTTAGGGTCACGTCGACCATCCCGCAACCATGGCAGCCACCACCGAACTGGAGCAGCACCACGCCATTGGCGTCGATCTCCAGCAGGCTGACCCGGCCACCGTGCGACGCGAGCTTGGGATTGATCTCGGCCTCCAGCACGTAGCGCACACGCTCGATCAGTCCCGCCTCCGCGCCTGGGATGTCACCCTTGATCTTCGGTGCCCGGATATTGAGCTGGCCACCAGTCGCATTCGGCTCGAAGTCGATGCTGGCGCCATCAAGCCAGCTGGCGCTTTCGCCATCCACATGAAAATCGAAACCGGCGCACTCGATCGTCCATTCCCCGCCGGCCAGGTCGATGGGCTCGCAGAACTCCAGCTCGCAGTTTGCCGCGGGCGTACCCGGCGAAGTCACCCGCAGGCGGATGCCCAGCCCTTCGATGCCCTGTTGTGAGAGAAGGCGCAGAAAGTGCTGCTGCGCACGCTCGGAAATATCAATCATGCCTGCTCCAGAACCGCCCATGTCGATGCCGGCCAACCGGTGCCGACGAAACAGCACCATTTTAGTCCTGTTTCAGGTTTCATGCGCGCTTTGACTTTTGCGCGCACAACTTCGACGCTTCGCCTCCGCTATTCCGAACACCGATGGAGACTGCATGAACGCCAACGAGCTCTCGACCAGACATTGCCAGCCCTGCAAGGGCAAGGAACACGCACTGCAGGCGCCCCAGATCGCCGACCTGCTGCAACAACTGCCAGGCTGGAGCCTGGTCGACGACGGCCGGGCCATCGTGAAGGACTTCACGTTCAAGGATTTTCACCACACCCTGGGTTTCATCAACGCGGTCGGCTACATGGCCAACCATGAAGACCATCACCCGGATCTGGAGGCTGGCTACGGCCATTGCCGGGTCCTGTGGTCGACCCATGACGTGGGCGGGCTGTCCCTCAACGATTTCATCTGCGCCGCGCGGGTCGAGGCGCTGCTGGCGCGCTGATCAGTAGTCGGTGCGCGACTTGTCGCGGGTATAGACCAGCCGCTTGCCCTTGACGGCAAGGACGTCGAGGAAGTTTTTCAGGTCATCGGGCAGCGGCGCGGAAAAGCTGTAGGCCCGTCCATCCAGGTCGAAACTCATGTGCGAGGCGTGCAGGAACAGCCGTTCCAGTCCCATCTCGCGGTAGCGCTTGTTCATTTCGCGGTCGCCGTACTTCGGATCACCGGCCAGCGGGTGGCCGACATGTGCCGCATGCACCCGGATCTGGTGCGTGCGGCCGGTGCCCAGGGTGGCCTGCATCAGGCGCGCGCTGGGGTACTGCTCCATCTCGCGGAAGAACGTCAGCGACGGCTTGCCGCTGTCGGCCACCCGCACCATGCGTTCACCACCCTGCAGCACCGACTTCAACAGCGGCGCGTTCACGTCGAACTTTGCCTTGGACGGGTGGCCGAGCATCAGGCACAGGTACTGCTTGGTGACTTCGCCGGCGCGGATCGCCGCCTGCAGACCGGTCAGCCCGGCGCGAGTCCGAGCGAAGACCAGCACACCGCTGGTATCGCGATCCAGCCGATGAACCAGTTCCAGATGCTCCTGCGGCCTGGCCGCGCGAAGCAGTTCGATGGCGCCGTGGCTGACCCCGCTGCCACCGTGACTGGCCACGCCCGAGGGCTTGTCGATCACCAGGAAATGCTTGTCCTCGAAGATCACCGCATCGGCGACCGCGGCAACCAGCCCTCCGGCGGGGGCATGTCCTTCCGGCCTCTCGGCCACTCGAACCGGCGGGATGCGCAGCGTATCACCCTCTGCGAGACGGGTATCGGGCTTGGCCCGCTTGCCGTTGACGCGCACCTGACCCGTACGCAAAAGCCGATAGATCATGCTCTTGGGGACGCCCTTGAGCAGGGTCACCAGCGCGTTGTCGATGCGTTGACCGTCCCGTTCGGGACCGATCTCGACTTGACGTACACCGTGAGGTGCGTCATGGGAAGTTGCCGTCTGCATTGAAAAAAACCTGCTGAAATAGGATACTCGGCGGGCGCTACATTCTGCCCATCGAAGTCTGGATCGGGTCGAGTGCCCGCCCGTAACGTCGGCGAGGATTGCCCCGGTTGCCTTCTGGCGGCCGGTCGCGACTCCCTTTCATCGTAACGGTTGGGCCGTCGTTTGTCCGATGCCATTGCGGCATCGGGACGGCAGGCGCAGCTGACCGAATCATCCCGACGCCGGAAACGGTGCCGTTTTTTTTGCCGCTTAACTGCAGCGGCGCGATCCCCGGCAGGCCGCCACTGTGGCGCCACCGCGGCACGCGACGCGCGGCCAAGCCGAGGATTACCACCATGAAACGTATGTTGATCAACGCGACTCAGCGTGAAGAGTTGCGCGTGGCCATTGTCGATGGCCAGAACCTGTACGACCTGGACATCGAAATCCCTTCGCGGGAACAGAAAAAGTCCAATATTTACAAGGGTCGAATCACCCGTGTCGAGGCTTCGCTGGAAGCCTGCTTCGTTGAATATGGCGCCGAACGCCACGGTTTCCTGCCGCTCAAGGAAATCTCCCGCGAATACTTCACCAACGGCCTGGACCCGCACAAGGCGAACATCCGCGAACTGATCAAGGAAGGTCAGGAAGTCGTCGTGCAGGTGGAAAAGGAAGAGCGTGGCAACAAGGGCGCCGCCCTGACCACCTTCATCAGCCTGGCCGGCCGCTACATGGTGCTGATGCCGAACAACCCGAAGGCCGGCGGCGTGTCCCGCCGGATCGAGGGTGAAGACCGGCAGGCCCTGAAGGAAGCGCTGGACCACGTCACCGTGCCGGACGATGTCGGCCTGATCGTGCGTACCGCCGGCTTGGGTCGCGATGCCGAAGAGCTGCAGTGGGATCTCGATTACCTGTTGCAGCTGTGGAAATCGATCTCCGAGGCGGCCGGCAAGCAGAAGGCGCCGTTCCTGATCTATCAGGAATCGAAGCTGTTCATCCGTGCCCTGCGCGACTACCTGCGCAGCGACATCGGCGAGATCCTGATCGACGACGAGTCGCTCTACAACGACGCTCGCGACTTCATGCAGCAGGTGATGCCGAACGCCCTGCGCAAGCTCAAGCTCTACCGCGACGACACCCCGCTGTTCACCCGTTACCAGATCGAAACCCAGATCGAGAGCGCGTTCGACCGCCAGGTACGCCTGCCGTCGGGCGGCTCGATCGTGATCGACCAGACCGAGGCGCTGACCGCGATCGACGTGAATTCGTCGAAGGCGACCAAGGGCAGCGACATCGAGGAAACCGCGTTCAACACGAACTGCGAGGCCGCGGTGGAAATCGCCCGCCAGGCGCGCATCCGCGACGCCGGCGGCCTGATCGTGATCGACTTCATCGACATGGACAGCCCGCGCCACCAGCGCGAGGTGGAAGACCGCCTGAAGGAAGCGCTGAAGCTTGACCGCGCCCGCGTGCAGATCGGCCGCATCTCCCGCTTCGGCCTGCTCGAGATGTCACGCCAGCGCCTGCGCCCCAGCCTCGGCGAAGCGACCCAGATCACGTGCCCGCGTTGCGAAGGCCACGGCCATATCCGCGGCGTGGAATCGCTGTCGCTGTCGACCCTGCGCCTGATCGAAGAACACGCGATGAAGGACAACACCGGCCAGGTGCTGGTGCAGGCGCCTTCCAGCGTGGTCAACTTCCTGCTCAACGAGAAGCGTGCCAGCGTGGTGGAGATCGAACTGCGCCACAAGGTGCACGTGATGATCATCGCCGACGAAAAGCTGCAGACCCCGCACATCGAGATCCAGCGCATCCGCGAAGCGGACATGGGCGAGCACAGCAAGCCCAGCTACGAAATGCTGACCGCGGTGGAAACCGCCGAATTGCCGAAGATGGGCCAGGCTCTTGGCAGCGGTGAGCAGCCGGCAGTCAGCGGCGTGCTTCCGGCAAGCCCTGCCCCGGTGCGCGAGGAAGTCGCGGCCGCCCCGGCGCCCAGCCGGCCGACCGCGCCCCGTCGCAGCCCGGCAGAACCCACGGCAACGCGCAGTGCGCCCGCCGGCGGCGTCATTGCCCGTTTGCTGGGCTGGTTCCGCGGTCCGGAGGCGCCGGCGGCGACCTCCCCTGCTCCGGCGCGCAGCGACAGCGGCAACGAGAGCGGCAACCGCAGTCGTCGCGACGAACGCGGCAACCGCAACGGCAACGGCGCCAATGCCACGCCGGCCCGCCAGCCACGACGCGAAACGACACCGCCGCAAGGCTCGCCGAAGTCGGCAGCTCAGCAGCAGGCGCGCAGCAATCGTCAGCGCAATAACGAATCCCAGTCACGACCGGCACCGCAGGCGCAAACCCAGTCTGCCAGGGCGGAACGCCAGCCCAAGGCGCCAGCCGAGAACGCCCCGCCCCGTGCCGAGCGCAAGCCCAATCCGCAACAGCAGCCGAAGGGTGAGCGCCAGCCGCGCGTCGTGGAAAACCAGCGTCCTGCTGCCGCCCCGATGGACGAGGTGGCCAAGGAAGCCGAGTTGCTGGTGACGCCCGTTGCCGAGGCAGCGGTGCCCTCGTCCGAAGAAGGCGCGGCGGATACCGAAGGTGCCCAGTCGCGGCGTCGGCGCGGTCGGCGCGGTGGCCGTCGTCGCCGTCGTCATGATGAAGCCGGTGCCAATGGAACCGATATCAGCAGCGAGCAGGCCGAGGCGCTGGACGACGAGGACCGCGAAGAAAGCGCCCTGGCGCCCACGCCCGTCGCGACTCAGGCAGGCGTTGCCGAACGCGTGTCCACGGATGCCGCCAACGTCGGGACTGGCGCCGCGGGTCAGGCCAAGGCACCGGCTCGCCCGACCCATGAAAGCCCTGTGTCTGGTGTGACAGAAGGCCAGTCGACGCTGGAGACACCTGCGGCTGTGATCAGCGCAGTAACTGCCTTCAACCTGCCTGCGCTGCCGCCGATTCCGCTCCAGGACGAACCGGCTCCGGCAAACAGCAGCACCGATCAGCATGCCGTCAAGGTTGAAGTGGCCGAAACCAGGCCCGCAACGACCCCATCCAGCACGCTGGCAGCCAGGCTTGACCAGGAAAAGACGTTGGCGGGAACCGTTGACGTAGAAGCTTCGCCCGAAGCGAGGTTCGTGGCTGTTGAAGCACCAGCGGTGACGCCAGCCGTCAGCCGGCCGTCCACGCACGCGGGTGCTTCAAGTGACGCCATCGTCGCACCGGCGGCACAGCCTGCCGAGGAAACCACCGCCGAGGTTGCGGTTGCGGCGGTGACAGCTCCTGCCTCCACGATGACGGCGACTCCGGTCGAGAAGCCCACGTCGGCTGCGCCAGTGGCCTCCGGTTTCCCGAACACTGATTCGACCAGCCCCAAGCCGGCGGCGGCATCCAGCACGCCCGCATCACCGGTGGCGGCGGAGCAGACCGGGCCGGCGACCGCCACCGAGGCGGTGTCCGCTCCCCTTCCGATGCCCAAGCAAGGTGACCTGCTGGGCATGCCTCCCCGTCACGTCACGGTGACGGACAAGGCCATCGAAGACACGGAAGAACCTGCACCGGTCCCGCACGACAAAAGCGACGCGCAAGGCTGATTGCGGCAATAGAAAAACCGGACGAAAGTCCGGTTTTTTTTGTCCTCGCATCAGGCTTCCGTTGCCGGGAGCTTCAGTTGCCTACGTGATGATTCGGCGTATCGATCAAGCCATGCACCGTCATCAGATGGGCGAGGCTCAGCACGTGGTCCACGTGGAGCTTTTCCATCAGTCGCTGCTTGTAGGTGGAAACGGTCTTGGGACTCAAATTGAGCTGCTCGCCGATCATCGTCAGCGGCTTGCCCCGAACCAGCATCATCGCCACCTCCAGCTCGCGGCTGGACAGCGTATCGAAGGGCGAAGCGCTGCCATCGAGGGTGGCCAGGGCCAGTTGCTGGGCAACGGCCGGGGCGAGATAGCGCCTGCCGCCGGCAACCTGGCGTACCGCCGAAACCAGTTCGTCCGCACTGCACCCCTTGGTCAGGTAGCCCAGTGCCCCCGCGTCAAGCAGGCGCTTGGGAAAACGCGCATCGTCGACGACGGTCACGATCACGATATGCGTGGACAGTTTTGACCGGCACACGCGCTCGGTGAGCTCGATCCCGCTCATGCCCGGCATGTGCACGTCGACCAGGGCGATGTCCGGACTCAGGGTGCGGATCAGCCGCAGCCCTTCCTCGGCGGTGCCCGCCTCGCCCGCAACGTGAATGTCCGACTGCTGTTGCAGGATCATTCGAAAGCCGGTGCGCACCAGCTCGTGATCGTCCACCAGGACCACATTGATCACTTGACTCCCTCCTTGGTAGGGCTGCTTGAAATTAGGCTGCATGGTACGCCAATGCAAGTGGCCTCATGGCCCATGAACCGCCGGCGCGATCCTTGCGCCCGGCCAGTCCAGCCGCGCGCCCCCCCTCCGCGCGTTGCAGTCGGCGTGTCCGGTATCCGTCAACAGGCTCAGGCGGCCAGCACGCCCCGGCCCTGACCGGTGGTCCCCTGCGCGAGCGTAGCCGCGCCATGGGTGTAACTCGCCAGGACGAGGGTGGAGCTCGGTCCGGGCATCTCTACGCGAATTTCCCTGCCAAGGCGCTGAAACTCGTCCCGTGCCATTTCGCGTGCAAGCTTGATCGCAGCGCCCAGCTGCAGATCGCTGAACAAGGTGATGTGATGGCGGCAGATGCTCCAGCCCCCGTTTGCCAATGGCTTCAGCAGGATCGTCACCATCACAATCACTCCCCTTCCAGTGAGGCCCGAAAACGTGCTGCTGACCGGCCAGCGAATGCCGTGCCCGACTGGAAAGGAATGTGACATGGCGACGCGCCAGATGATGTCAGCCGACGCCCACGATGAGTGTGCGCAAAACGCCGCAGCAGCTTCTTCGAATTGCACCATCGACTGGTGAAGTCCGCACGCAAACGGAAAAGCCGCCCAAAGGGCGGCTCTTCCGTTTGTCGTTTCGACAGGTTTGTCGAAACCATTCAATTGGTGCCAAGAGGGCAACACAAAGCCAGCAATACCAAGCTTTTCGGACGTCCGTCTGGAAAGTTACTCGCAAAGTTACTCACGCGTGGCCAAAGCTGACGGTCCTTTCCTCATGCCGCGGCGTGGGCATCGAACGATTCCAGCGCATACCTGGTCGCCAGATACAGCCCGACCACGCCGACCTCCACGCTGCCGGTAGCTCGTACCGCATCGACCAGCTCCCTGTCACTACAGCTGAAGCACCCGCACCAGTGGGCACGACTCAGTCGATCACGAAGATTTATCCGCTCGCTCACGATCGCCCTCACGCTGTGGCGCCCGTCCAGTTGCTCTGCATCTTCTGGTAGTTGGCCAGGGGCACGGTCGCACCGGCGCCGTGCATTTCCACTCGCGTGGTGAGGCCCGAATCCAGGTGTTCTGCGCGAGCCGCGTCCCTCGCCCGCTTGATGGCCGGGCCGAGGTGAAGGCCATCCTCGAGCACGATGCCCATGTAGGAAACGCTCCATAACCCGTTCTCGCTTTGCTTGACGGTGTAGACGATCATGCCGGGCGCTCCTGCAAGGGAAGTCGCCCCGCTCATCGGTCCGCGCTGACAGAGGGCAGTCTGGGCCGACTCACGGGGCCCGGACAGCTTGAATGCACCGTCTTGCGTGTTGCATCGGTAAATGACGTGGAAAGGTGTAGGCAATGACCTACTGAACTCCGACACTCAGGATCATTGATTCTCCGCGGTGCGCTGCCGATCTCAGGATGCATCTCGCGCAGGCCTGCCGTAGGCTCGTCGCAGGGCAGAAACCAACAGGGGCGTCATGGCCAACATCATCACAAGGCAGTGCTCCAACTGCTTGTTCATTTACATGCCAAGCCACTACGCCGCATGTCCCCAGTGCGCCGGCAATGTTCCGCGTAAGCTTCGGGATCAGCGCTCGCCAATGAATGCCGGCGGCCATCGCTATTTCATCGAGACCTGCGCCAGCAATCCGGAGGTAGTTGGCTTTCGCACTTGCCGTACCGAGGCCTGCGAGAAAGATCACTGCCGCCACGTGCCTCAGCTGCTCACGGTGCGTGCCGCGCTCGCCCTCTGTGCGTTGCCCTGCCGGCACGCACGCGACTGCTATGGCTACCTGCAGGTCGTATTCAAGGATGAGCTCACTCCTGAGCAACTGACCCAGATCGAGGCCGACATCTAAACGATCGCGATACCCAGTTTTCAAAGGCCCTTTTCAGGGCCTTCTTTTTTGCTGCCGTGGAAAGGGGCGCGGTCACTGAAACCCCTGGGCCAGGCGGAATCTCTGGCGATCGCTGAGACTGAGATTGCTGGGGATAGGCGCCTAAGAGGAGTACCAACCGTCCGGTAAATCTGGCACACCGATTTCGTCAATGTACGCGCCTAGCAATAGGCGAAGCGCTTCGAGTGTACCCGTAGGTAAGTACACCGCGCTCGATTGGCAAATGCCCCTGCCGCGGATAGATCCTGCTCTTCGAGGTGGCACATCGACGCATGGAAACGCTCCACCAGGTAGCAACAAAATCGGTAACGGTCGGCACTGAACACATCAGAACGAAGAGGCCACAGCCGTAGCCGCGCACCCTGGGGCCGAAATGAAATCAACCTCGAGAGCCAATTTCATGAAGAATCGTACACAAGCGGGAAAGAAGCGGCCCATCCATTCCTCGGGCGCTTGGGTTGACCGAATGCTCACACTGCTGGTCGCTTTGATAGGGTTGGCTGCCGCTGTTGTTAAGGCGTTGGCGCGATGATCGAATTCGATTGGAAGCGGCATCTTAGGCCTGTCATAGCGAGCCAAGTCCCCTTATAGCTCTGCGCATCCGCATGCCCAGTGGGGTGCTGCGGACGGGGGAGCTACACGCGCGACGCATGGCCTATATCGGACGTAGCTGGCCGCTATTTGTCCCGGGCAGTGGCCTTGCCCGGGACAAGGCCGGGACGCGGAAACCCAAGTGGGGCGCGGTGTCCCGAGTGTCCCGAGTGTCCCGGGCGAATTTCGGCAAGGTGAAGGGTGGTGCAGGAATTCTCGGGGAAAAGGTGGCACGGGAACACGGGATCGCATTCGGAATCTTTATGTATCTACCCGGGACACCCGGGACACCCGGGACACCCGGGACACCCGGGACATTCAAGCGGGGCGCGGCCTGCGCTGTCCCGGGTTTGTCCCGGGCAAGGCCACTGCCCGGGACAAATAGCGGCCAGCATCGTCCGATACGGTCAGGCACCCGACTCGACCGGCGTTTCTTCCGCGCCTTCCGGGAAGTCGCGTCGGAATTCCTCCAGGTCGAGCCCGGAGTACTCCACTGCCGCGAGCTCCTCTATCCAGCGCGCCAGGTGGCCAGCATGCAGTGCCACGGATCCTTCGGCCCAGCGCGATTGCAGGGCATCCGTGAACCGGCATAACTGTTGCTCTGCTTCGTCGTGCGCACGGAACGCCGCCGCTTGCTCGCGTTGTTCGCTGTCCGCTCGCTCGTCGGCCAGGGCGGCGCGCAGCCGGGCGACCTCGTTCACCAAGACTTGCAATCTCTCACGCAAATCGGTCACTGCCTCGGCACCAGGTCGCAGTGCGCGGGCGCGCACTCGCGCCGGGTTACTGTTCGTCATCCATTCGCGCACGGCGCGCTTCGCGTCGAACAGGCCATCGGGTCCTGGAGGCGAAATGGTGCCCCGCTTCACGGCAGCTGATACGGCCTGCCTGGAGACGTCGAGCATCGCACCCAACTGTGCGCCGTTCAGGCGCAGGCCGAGCAGATCAAGCCCAAGGTCACCCGAAGTTGACGGCAGCACTTCATGTGCCGCTTCGCCGATGTTTTCTCGTGCGCTCGTCATTCGTGCTACTCCGTCGGTCAATACAAATCGCAAAGCACTATCTACACAGGAATTGCGGCTGCGCTACCCGCATGGGCCAGACCAGGGGGAGGACCCATGAGGTCAAGGTTCGCGCTGCCGGTCTCCCGCCCCGCCTGCCCACGCGCGCGCCGCAGGCGGCCGGTCGAAATCAACACCCGGGCAGCCGAGCCTCCGGCGGTGGCCGACCCGCATGGCGTTACAGGCTCACCGCAGACACAAGTAGGTGCCGACCTCCAACATCCTGGTGCGCGCGGGCGCGGCGGCAGCCCTATCCCGCAAAGCCTATGCATAGGCCAGTCAGTCGGCGCCGACATGAACCGCCGATCAGTAACAGTCACCGCATGCCATGTGCGGCACGTCCTTATTAGCAGTCCGGCACCCCACACCAAGTGAACCGATAGCACGTGTTGTCCCTCCTTCGAGGCGGCCGGGCCGATCATGCATGGCGCTCTCTGCACCAAGTATCGGCGTCGCCCCATAGCTCCCGGAAGATCAGGTTGCCGCGCACCTTGCGGCCATAAGCACACCGGCGCCGGTGTATAAGGAAGTGGCACAAAGAAGTCTTCAGGCACGCAACATCGCTGGCCAGTGACCGCCGCCCGTTGCTCAAGTGAGGGCGCTTCCTCAGCTCGGAACTGCGACTGCTCATGTAGACGTGGACGTACCGCCTCCAAGACACGGCAGCAGCAGACTAGGTGGGGCGCCGCGTCGCACAGCCTGCTCGGCCCGGAGCTGCAGGATGAAAGCCCGGTCGGCAGTTGCGCGGGAATTCGCGAAAAGACTCGCACCACTGCAAATAGAAATCTCCCCGCGGTAGTCGGAACTACCGCGGGGAATACCGTCATCCCGGGAGAAATCCCCACTTGTTGGGGCAAGAAACCGAGACCGATACTGCCGCTGTTATCACCGACACCTGCGGCTGGTCGGATGGCGCGCGTCCACAACGCGCTTATCACGGCAACTTCGGCGCCCCCGCTGCCACCGTTGTTTCGCGCTTCCGCCGTTCGAAGATTGAATCAGCCGATCCAGACGGCTTTTTCGTGGCAGTAAACCCATCGACCTCGTCCGGAGACATGTGCATAACTGCAGGAGGCGCATCCCGGCGGATCGCGTCGAGCGTGATGCCGCGGTCTCTTGTTTCGCGAACCTGCTCCAAAGCGAACTTCTCAACACTCCAGCCTTCCGCAATCGCCCGCCGGCAAACTTCCTGGAATCCAGCGTCGGTTATCGCCTGGATATCTGAAATGCGCACGCGCTCTTCTCCGCATATCATCGCCCTGACTCGCGGATCGATATGGCCAGCCGCGACGGAAATATTCTCAGACTTGCCCGCGGAAAGGCCTTCGCTATAGCCCTCGCGACGCGCTGCGTCGACCCGTCCCGCAATGTCTTCCGAAGGGAGCAGGATATTCTCGGGGGCGTATCCCGCGGCGAGCGCGGCCTGCAAATCGTGTGAATTCCATACAACAATCTTTCCGTTCGAAGTTGCGACCATGTTCATTCTCCTTCAGTGTTCCAGATATCGACCAGGACGGCGGGGTTCGCCGCTTCCCGTCGAGTGACGTATATGTCTGCATCGAATAGCGCCAGTACTTCGCGCTCTTACTCGCGACTGAGTGACAGAATTTCCGCGTCGACTTCGCGCAATCGCCTCCGCCGCTGTTCGCGATCGACAGAGGGATAGGCGTCCTGATACCCCTTGCTTATCTCGAAGAGACGATCCGCGATGGTTTCGGCGCCGAAAATGGACGCGAGATCCTTCATGGTCAGAGGATCGTTTGCGGGCCAGCAGCTTTGCTCATGGGCATAAACTCCCGTGAGTTTGTGGACCATCGAGGATGAGTCAAAGTCCGAGATCATCCGGCGCTTGAATTCGTCCGCCGTCACGCTCGCTTTCTGCATATTCTCCTGCTCGACAAGGAGCAAGCCGATGCGCTCTTGGATGCCATCCAGTTTCTTGCGGCGCTTGTCGCCTGCGGAAACATCCGGATAAGCCAGGCCCGGGATGCGCGCTTGCTCAGGAAACACGCTGTCCACACCACGCACGCCGAGATAAGCATAGATCGAATCGAGCAATCTGCCCGTTGGAGTCAGCCAACCGTGGACCTTTTCAATGCCGGCCTCCATCGCGGCGATCCGATCCTGATTCGTGGATTGATCACGCTCAAGCTGCACCAAGCGGGGCAGGATCTCACGATCAAATTTCTTTACGGCTGCCGAGTCGCTTTCCGTGCGCGTACGGGAGTAGGGTTTCCCGGTCCACTGGGTGAACTGCGCTTTCAGGTTGGCGATTTCGCTCGCACCCGTAAACGCGGTGCCGCGAATTTGATTGATGGATCGCTGACTCTCCCTGAGCCTTTCATATCCGCTGCCGGAAGCTTGGGAAAGAAATACGATTTGTTGTTCGAATCGCCTGGAAGAACTTGAAATGTTGGGGCTCGCAAAATTCATCTCACCATGCTCCTGAGTTGATGCAATGAAAATTTGCACGCGGTGCCGCTGACATTGCAAAGCGTTGAATGTCAGCCCGCGCCTTCTCGAAGCACGCGATAAAACTGCCGGTCAGAATCGGGCAGGTTTGATGCCAATGCGGCGGCATGCAGAAGGTCTCTCGCCGTCGGGTCCGTGCTGCGTGGAACCCGGGTTTTCAGGATGTTCCACGTTCGCCACATGACTTTTGTTTCTTGGCGCAGCTTCCGTGCGCGCGCCCAATCCGTGTCTTCCTGGAGTAATTGGGCTGCAGCACGGATCAAACGGTTACGCTCTTTCCGCAACAGATCTTCGCTTGCGACTCGTACAAGGCACTCAATGGCCGCATCCAGCAGCACCGGAGAAACCGGCGTCCCGGTGGCGCTGCATGCACGTAGCGCCTCGAGCGTGGCAGCAAGTCCGAATGACACGGGCGAAGCCGCTAGGCCGAACCCATGCGTGTGGCGTTCAACACTCTGTGAACCGCAACCCGCCGAAGGCGATGCCCCGCCCTCAACTGCCTCAACCCAGGAGCCAAGCGCACCTGCACGACGGCGATCAACGGCAAGGCCCTTTTGCTTCAGGCACCCGTGCTGCTCTGCCGCGACGCCATTGGGCATGAGCGTGGCAGGCGATATCCGGTCTTGACCGGCAGATTCATGGCCGGCGGCTGAACCTGCATGTCGCGGCTTGGCGAGAGCGATCATTTGCTTATTTCTCCAGCTGGCTTTGCTGGATCGCTCAAGTTTCCTTGTGAGCCTCGGGCGCCGCATAAGGGCTCACTTGGTGGCCGGGGAATGGGAAAACCAGCCGTCCGGTTCCAGCACCATGGGCAGGCGAGCACACGGGCGGGTGCGCCGCACCACAGCCACACGGGGCCACAGCGGAGGCAGGTGGACGCCTGCCCCCAGCCGTGGGGCTGGTAGCCGTCCTTTCGGTGGGCCGTGTCCAGCAGTGCCCGTGCGTAAGCGAGGCAAGTGGCATCGGTGAGATTGGCGAGGAGATGGCAGTCACCACGCGCCAGCCGCAGCACGTCGCGTACCGGCAGCTCAACGGCCTGCACCAGACGGATCAGGCGAAGACGTTGCGCTTCTTCCAGGGCGGCCAGGCTGCTCATGCATCGCCCTCGCCGTCCTCGTCCCCGTCGTCGCTCCAAAGCTCGGGCAGAATCACGTAAACGCGTGCCTTTCGCCCATCGGGCAGACGCTCGCGACGGGTGAAGCCGCCGTTACTGTCCATCCTCAGCGCGCCGGCAAGGGCCAGTGTACGTGCCACCTGTCGGGCATCGAAACCGCTGCACACTTCGGCCCGGAATACTTCTGCCTCGATGTAGTACGCCAGGCCGCCGATATCGTCCCGACTTTTGCGGAAGCCAGCGCGATTGATCGTGCGGGGCTTGTGGGACTCGTCCGCATCGCGCCATGTGCTGAAGCGCGATTCACCATGCTGCGCCAGAAACAATCGCACCTGCGCAAGCATCGCGGCCGGCTCGGCGGCTCCGGTGGTGCCGCGTGAGTTGAGCCAGGCCGTAAAGCATGCACGTCCCGCGCTTTCGGCCTCGCCAGCGGGCCAGCCCGTCAGCCCCTTCGCTGTTGCCAGCTCGCCTGCGGCACACGCCAGTGCGAATCGCTGCGCAACCCGTCGCACCTGTCCGGCGGCGCTCTCGCCGCACAGGGCATCAGCCATCTGGTCACAATGCGCCCGCAAATAATCGCGTGCCGCCGCGGCATTTGACGTGAGTGCGGCCAGCCACTCGTTCAAGGCGTGACCGTGGTGTTCGGCCGCGGCGCGCTTCAGTCGGTCAGCGAAGTCGCCTGGCGCGAATCCATCGGGAATGCATTCGAAGATCCCGCAGCCGCCCTCCACATCCGCCGGCACATCGATAACGCGCACCTCATGCCCGGCTCGCGACTTGCTCCCGGATGCGGTCACCAGATCGCCCAAACCGACCTCGCCCGCACTCATGAACAACAGCCGGAACCGCGCAGCCGCGCGCGCGCTTCCGTCGCGATGGCTGCGGCTCTTGCCTTGTCCGTTCGCCAGCAGGTAGGCCGCCGCACCTGCATGGCGCGGATCAAGCTGGCCGATCTCGTCCAGTGGAAGCAACAAGTCCGAGTAAAGGGACGCCACGGCCTCCAAGGCGTTGTCAGTCGCACGCCAAGTCCGCATGTAGGCAGGTGGCCCGAACACGCTCGCAGCCACAGCCAGCGCGGTGGACTTGCCTGAGCTGCTGGAACCGCGCAGGTGGAAGCCGCCGCCCTCTGTATCCAGCAAGCCCAGGCACGGGCCGGCAAAGGCAGCAGAGAGAGCCAGCACCAGTCGGCTGTTACCAATGCACGGAGCGGATACCTGTGCGCGCCATTCGTTCATGGTGCCGGCAATGGCGAGCGCGACACCGTCGGCCGTCGCACCCTGGAAGATCACGGGCTCTCCCGGTGATTCGCCGTAAGTGGACGACGGCAGCACGAATACGCCATCGTGCCAGCCGGTGCGCAGTACGCATCGTGCCTTGGCTTCCGGTCGGGCCAGCCCGATGTATTCCGTCAGCTTGCCGCGCCGCGTGGCGATGGTTGTTACCTCCAGACCCTGGCGCAGCAGTTCGGCTCGCAGTTCCTCGCCGCTCCCGGCCAGCATCGCCATCGGCATGGCCCATCGATGTTCCTGCCCGTCGCGATCGGGGAATATCAGCAGCCTGCCCCACTCATTGCCACCGGTATCGCGGGTCAGTGCGGCCACGGTCAGTGGCGAGCAAATCCACTGCGGCTCGACCTCTATGGTGTCGCCCGTGCTGCGATCTTGCGCCGTGCCGATCCAGTAAACGCCCGGCCGGCCCAGCGCCTCGCTGGCGGTGTTCACGAAGCGCGCGCGCGCCACCTCCGTCCCGCCGGCAGCCTTGCCGCCCTTCCCCATGCCGCGTGCCTTGCCCTTCGCGTCGCGCGCCGCCTGCATGCGTGCCAGATCGCGTTCCGCCTGTTCGTCCATCGACGTCATGCAAGCACCTCGCGAGCGCCTTCGATGCGCTCCAAGGCCACCCGCAGCCGCGCTTGATCGTCCTCACCCAAGGGGCGACCATCGGCCAGCTGGCGGCCGGCGATCAGCACTACAGACGCCTCGCGGGCCAACACGCCGAGCGCCGCTGCCCAGCCGCTTTGCCGCCATGCCTCGCGCGCTTCGGCTCGCCCTATCGGCGATTTGTCGGTAGCTCTCTCAGGGAACAGGTCAGCCAGCTCCAACCCGACAGCGCGCACGACGGCCAGCACCTCGCATCCCGCGAAGCACTTCACCAAGGCACGGCCATCCTGTCCCTCAGCCAGGGAGAGACTGGCGCTCCGGTCTTGATGGGCAGGACAGCGCGCCACCCAGCCGTGGCTGGACGTGCGCACGCCTTCCAAGCGGGACAGCAATAGCTCGAGCGGTGGGGGCGTCATCGTTGCCAGTCGCCCGAAGCGGCAGGCGACGGAGGTAGCCCAAGTGGCCCGGCATGCAGCACGTAGACGCGAGCAGTCTTTCGGCTGCCGGGCAAAGCCTTGCGATGTTTGAAGCCGCCTGTTTGATTCTTCTGCAGCACGCCAAGACTCGCGAGCATGCGCGCCACCTCGCGCGGGCGTAAGCCACCGCACGCATCGCGGAACAATTGAGCCGGCACGTAGTAGGCGGAATCGCCGATAACGCCGTACAGACTTTGCGCGGGCCTGCCGTTTGGCATCAGGCGCGCGCGAAACCGCGCCAATAGCGTTTCCGCCTCAACGGCCATGCGCTTCCCCTTGGCGGGTGGCATCGATCAGGGCACGAATCTCGTCCACATGCCAGGCAGTGCAACGCGCGCCCAGTTGCACGGGTTTTGGATACCGCCCGGCGCGGACGCCGGCCCACCAGGTCGAACGCGAGACCGGAAAAACGGCCAGCACCTGCGGCAAGCGCAGGTAGCCGGTTTCAGGGAGAACGGGAAGGACGGGGAGAGGTTGCATTGCGGCTTGCCTGTTTGGACGCAACGCGATCCGTTGCGGTACAGGAAGCTACAAAGTGCGAGATTGGCTGTCGGCCTAAATTCTGTGCCCGACTTTTAGGATGGCTCCGGCGAATTACTCGCCACTCCGCAAAGCGCGAGCGATCGCGTCGAAAATCGCTGGCCGCGCATCAGCGTACTTGGGGCGCTCATCGGGATTTCTCCCGGTAACACGGCAAAGCTTCCTCCAATCCGTCATCAGTTTTTCCACTTGCTTTGCGGACATTCGAAGGTCGTCGCCGACCTTCGACAGGGCGCCCTTGCCGCCTTTCGCGTTGTCCTTCAACGGCACGCCAGTCGCCTGCAAATCACGCACGCGCATGTACACGAATGCAGACCGCAGCCTCGTCCGCTTTGCATTCGCATACCTGTGATCAGGAATGCCAAACGCCTCCCCAAGAGAAGCGCACTTGAAGTCCTCGAATCGCCGCCAATCGGACAGCACGCAATCTGCTGCCCAGTCAGGGCATGGCGCGCCCCACTTGAAAGATTCCATCGCGACAGAAAAGGCGATATGGGACGCCGATTCGGCATCGTCTGGCAATGACGTGCCGGCAGCGATCTCTGCCAAGGTTGCGTGATACAGCTCCTCGGAAGCTGCAAACCACTCGACAACCTCAGGTGGCGGGATCTTCCGTTCCTGCGACATGCGCGCACCTTCGCTGCGCCCTTCAAGGGAACGCCACGGCAGCGGGTGAAGGTGTCCCGCGTTCGGCTGGCCGGCCTAGCCGTGGCGTGTTCGGTGGTTGCCGAAACGGTGACCGTAGGTGATCACCGTTTCCGCCCCTATGGTGATCGGTGATCGGTCGCTGACCGATAGTCTTCGTACCTGACTCCGCGGCTCCGGGCGATACGGAAGAGGCCACCTAGCCTTGCTTCGAAGTTGCTTCCTTGAGCATTGTTGGAAGCTCGCAGCATCAACTGCCCAAGCTCAGTGCGACCCGACTCATCCATTACTTGAAACACGTGGAGCAAATAGCGCTCCATGTTATTCATCTCCATCGGAGAATTTTCGCTTTTCATCGCACGTCCCGTATCGCTGGGCAAGCGGCCGTCCGCAAGGCGTCCGCGGCCTCGAGCGCGAATCCGCAAAGCCAGGCGATTTGGCCGTCCATACCGTTCACATCTACAGCATTGCTCAGCAGGAGGCGCACAGCCGATTCCAGGCTCACGGCTTCAGAAAGGGCCAAGTCACGACTGACACCGGCGATGGTGTCAAACAAGTAGATGTCGGGGTCGGGGCCTGCCGAACGGAACGAAATTGTTCCCGTGGTGCCGATGTAGGGTTTGGTTGACGCTATGCTTTCAGTTGCCATGATCGTTCTCCAGTTGAACGGTTGTGGAAGGCGTGGCCGGGTG